>NZ_KV810616.1:68444-90728 GCF_001812855.1 Streptococcus sp. HMSC072D03 | reverse complement strand
TGTTATGCTTTTTTTGTTTTGAGTTTGGGTAGACGGACAAAAAAGGAAGGCGACATCTCGATGTTTAGAGGTGAGGAACAGGTGTTCCCAAATCTAAATGGTCGTCATGCGGAGGAAAGGCTACGAATAGGTATTCGAGGCTTTCCAAGGTCACTTTACAACAACAATTTATTATTAAGGAGAAAAAACAATGACTAAATTAATCACAATTGGAAATGAAGAATTAATTCGTGTAGGACGTGATTACCCTTGTCCTATTTGTGGAAAACCAGATTGGTGTCTGGTTTTCGCAGATCAGTCAAAGGCTGTTTGTGCAAGAAAAATTGACCCAGACAAACCACAATTTGGTAGTGCAGGGACAATCTATGAATTGGACAAAAATAAAGCCAGAAAGGTGACTTTTGAACCAAGTTGGAAAAGTCAGCCCTTGGCAAGTATCTCAACACTTCACAAGGTAAACTCTCTTGTGATTGATGTGTTGGGATTGACTAAGGACCATGTCAAGCACTTAACAAGTGCAGAACGAGGTCTTTCTGTTGAGACTATTGCTTTACGGGGATATGCTTCATCGACAAAAGAGACACGGAAGAAGCAGGTTGATACAACAGTATCTCACCCTGCAACTATTTGGGAAAAGCTCTTTGTTGCAAATGGCCTTCCTAAAGATGCATGGCGTGGAGTGCCTGGCTTCTACTGGAATGAAAACGCAAAATGTCCTATTTTTGAATCAAAAGATGGAATTCTAATTCCATGTCGCAATTCTTGGGGACAAATTGTAGGTTTTCAAGTACGTCTTGATAACGTTAGTTATCAAGCCAAAGTAAACGAAGCCTTTCAAGAGGGACGAAATGCACGTACTGCTAAGGTCTTTCAAAATGACGACGGAAGTTTCGATTGGTATGTGTTTGCTAAAGGTTCATCATACGAACTAGCAAGTGGGACAACTAAGGAAACTAGAGTTAAACTTCGGTCTGGACTTGAGTTGACTTTTAAAAAAGGGCAAAAATATGTCTTTGTATCGTCAGCATATAAACCAGAAGGAACGAGTGCTAAGTCCTTTCCCCATTTTGCTTATTCTGATGAAGTTTTAGAACAAGCACGCTTTTCTGAAGAAGGTAAGGCAAAAGTCAATCTTATGAGTAAGGTTGATAACCTTCTAGTTACTGAAGGTCTGCTTAAGGGGGACATCACCGCATCAGTTGCGAAAAACACTCGTCTTTCTCAATTGGGGAATATCTGTGTTATCTCTATGGCAGGAGTAGCAGCATGGCGTCCTATCTCGGACTTTATCGGAAAGACTGAACTCAAAAAGGTTAAACCAATTTATCTTGCATTTGACCAAGACTTTGAGGATAATGACTCAGTATTTGAACGTATGTATGACATGGTTCAAGATCTAGTTACTAAGCAGTCTTGTACGGTTCGTGCTCTAATCTGGCCTCACGAAAAGGGAATCGATGATTTCCTTTTGAAAGCTTCCCCAGAAGAAAAGATCAGGTTCAAAACTTATAACTTATAATAGCCAGGTATGGTATAATGGAGAAAAAATATGGAGAAGTATGAGCTTGTGACAGATATCAAGAAAGTAGAGCGACTAATCTTTGAAATCAACACCATTCATAAAAAGTACTCAGAGGAGTATTTTGAAAGTGGTAAAATTGCTAAAGTTAATCTTAAGCACACTTTTGCGAAGGTACCGGTTGATGAGATTCTAAAATATCGTTTGAATCTACACGAATCTATCAACGATTATTTAATGGTAGCAGATGTCAGCGATATTAGTTACTTCTATCGAGTGAAGACATCTGAATCTATTTTAGACAAGATTGAGCGTTTTACTAAAAGACCCGAAGGGTATCCAGTAAATTCGGTTTTAAATGATATTTTTGGAGCACGTGTCATTTTGCCAACATCTGTCATTACTGAAGTGATGAATCGTTTAGATGATTGGAAGGAAGAATACGGACTAAAAAATTGGTATTTAAAAGATACTGAAGACTATACTGGCATCCATGTCTACTTTAAAAACAGAAGTAATTTCTATTATCCTTGGGAATTACAAATCTGGGATAAGAATGATATTTCTCGAAATATCGAGAGTCACAAAAGACATAAACGAGATTTTGCAAGGAAACTTGATAACAATAATTAGGTTTCCTTTTTTTACGCAATAAATTGTATATCATACTATGTATAGTCTATAGTGTATCGTACATAGTACATATAAGAGAAAGAGGAAGGTAGTAGCTTTAAGCTTTACCTTCCTTTTTGCTATTAAGGAGAAAAACAATGGCAAATTTACTAGCAGTAGCACAACAAGCGACTAAAAAAGTCACTTTTCCCAAGATAAAAGAGACTGATAAAGCTTGCGATATCGTGAGGAAATTTTGCAATTATTATGCGAATATTCGCAGATATCACTGTCATGAACTTTTATCTCAAGAAGTCGGAGCACTAGCTGTAGAAGTGTTCGGACAGGATAATGTCTATACAGCCTATAAAGTCAAAGACATTATGGCTGATATTGAAACCATTGGTTATGATCAAGCTCACTTTTCGAATAAGTTAAAAAGACTGTTCGAAGGTATGAGTTTGAGAGATGAATAAAATCAAGAACACCTTTTCGGTGAACAGATTCTTCTCACACTCCATGGGAGTAGATTACCTGCTACTAAAAGTGCAGAAGATACCAAACGCACTTTGTATCTTCTCATTGTCGACGATTCAAAGGTTAGAGTACCTTTGAAGAAAAACCTAAGTTTTTGGAGAGAGAGAAATTCACAAACAAGGTATGGACTAGTATCTTTTAGCTTTCTTGAATTGATGTCTATCCATAGTGAAGGTATCTACAAGGAATGTAGTTATTATGGAAATATCCAAAAGATAGCTAACGTTCTTAAAAGAGAGTATGAAGATGCTCTTGCAGCTAACCTTAATGCACAATATGTTAATCAGTCCACTAAGACGATAGCCAGTGTGCGTGAGGATAAAATCTTTCAAGATTATGAAATGAACAGTAACACGTCATTTCTTGATTTAGGGTTTTCAAAAGTCGAAGTTGATACTGAGCGCTATCGAGGTAGTGATTTTGACAAGGAGAAATTTAAAGTTTTAGAGAACGAATGGGAGAAGTTGTGTAATCACTTACCACATTCGACTGTAGAACCAGAACTCAAATTCCGAAAGCTAGGAAAACATAATGCAAGCGGACTTTATGTACCAGGGTTAAATATCATGGCAGTTGATGTAAGAGATTCCTCATCATTCATACATGAGTATGGACATTATTTAGACTATACGTATGATAAAGCTGGGATCATTAGTTCTACGTCACATAGCTTTAAAGATATTCGATATATCTACAAGGCTAGCTTGCTGAAACTTATTCAAATAGCTGAGGAAACCAGAACGGATTTAGCTCAAGCTGTTCACATTAAGAAGAAGTTGGACTATTATTTGACACCAACAGAAGTGTTTGCACGTGGCTTTGAATGGTGGGTTTTTGAAACTTATACCAAGGTTTCAGAATTGCTATCTGATGAAGCAACTTACTATACTCGACTAGAGTATAGGGCTTTAAGGCAATGTCGACACCTTTTGTTTGCATTTTTTGACACGTTCTTTGAGAACTATCGTGCAATGCAACCTATTTATAAGGTCGAGAAGGTGCCAAAAGCATTGGTAGCTTGTCGAAAGCCACTTGAAGATAAACCAACGACTGAAGGAGAGCAGTTAAGTTTGTTTGAGTTCTGAGAGGAGAAAAACAATGACTGAAATGACGGTCAAGAAGTATTTGGAACCTTTTTACACTTTAGATAGAGTGGCATTAGGTTCAATACTAGAAACAGCTAGGAAAGAATTAGATAGACCTCTATCTCTTCAAGACGTTGCAAATAGAATTGGGGTTTTTAAGGGAACTGTCAATAATTATGAAAAAGGACGGTCTATTCCTAAAGAACCGCAATTTTCGATGCTCTGTAAACTGTATAAAATTGATAAGGTTGACCTTATCAATAAAACTACAATTCTTGATAGAGATAAGGTTCTTTCCAAACGTTACGAGTTGTTGAGTACGATTCGTGAATTGCAGAAAGAAGCTGCAGAGTTAAAGCTGTTACTAGAAACAGAAAAAGGAGAAAAACAATGATTACTTACATTAAACAGGCTATGAAAGAAGCTATCGATAATAGTATCCAAGATATTACCTTCTTCCCACATGGTGAAGAATACGAGGTAGATTTAGAAAAGCTGGTGTCAAACAGGTCTATGACCACATTTCATCAGAAGATGCGGATGTTCTATTTAATCATATAAAAGTTATGGCTGATATGATTGTAATCGAAAAACGGCGTGGGCAACTAGGTACTTGTGACTATCCGTTGGATGATGGTAGAGTTATCACCATCAAGATATCAACGGTAGGCGATTTTCGAGGTCTTGAAACGATGGCTATACGACTATTAGATTGTATCAATGGGGATGAGCATCGAGTTTCTTTGCGTGACTTTGATTATGATAGTAGCTTGGAAAACGTACTTGAACAAGTACGCATTCCGGGCTTACACATCATTACTGGTCGTCCAGGTGTTGGTAAAACGACTTTAGCTTACTTGATACTTGCTGAAGCTTTTAAAGAAGGGCAAGTAATGACAATTGAAAGACATGTCGAAATTAAGGATGTATCTTTTGGCCAGCTACAAGTCAATGAGGTTAACCGTATGGACTATGATGCTCTGGTCACTTTAGTCCCACGCTTTAATCCTAATGTCTTGTTTATCGGTGAAGCTAATACACAAGAAGAAGTAGAAGCAGTACTTAAGGCTGTTTCTGCAGGATTAAGTGTCGTTACAACAGCCTATCAAGATAACTTTTTAATCCCACATGATGTTTTAGAAATGAAACAAGGACAAGATGGGAAACGAAACGTAGCTTTGGTTAAATAAAAGAGGAGAAAAAAAATGACAGATAAAATTAAGATTGATGCTTTTGACCGCTTCATGGCAGTAAGCCATTTTGATGATGAAATGGCAGAAGCTCACACACCGACTGAGGATGCTATTCATAATTGGATAGTTGATCATCAAGAGGATGATGAGCTGATTGCTGGAATTCTCAAACATCTTGATCGTACGATTAAGGATGCTATGGGTTACTGCATCAGAAAAGCCAGTAAATCTGACTATAGAAATGGTCAAGGTGCTATGGTTGATGATGCTACAGTCTTTTCTTGGGTTAAGGAGTATTTTACTGCTGAAAAAGTTGAGACTAAATCAGTTGTAGGTAAAATGACTACTGGAAGCAAGAAATCAACTAAGAATACTCAAAAGAAACAGGCTAAGAAGAAAACCCTAGCAAAGAAAACATCAGAAAAGAAGAAAACCCCTAAAAAGAAAATGCCTAAAGAGGTTGTGGAACAGTTAGATCTTTTTTCAGATTTATCTGTTGAAGAAGGGGAATTTTAACAAAAATGATGAAAAAAATGGTCCTAGGGCCATTTTTTATTGATTAAGGAGAAAAACAATGACAAAAGAAATGACTATTCAAGAAATCGTTGACAATCGTCTAAAAGTTCCTAACGGATTTTTCAAGTGGGCGATGAATGATTTTCCTATCTATGAATGGACTAATAAGTCCAGGACAATTATCTCTTCAGACCGAAAAAAATTTTCGGAAAAGGTTACAAAACGCTTATCACTTAATAGCCGTTTAACCTTTGTAGGAGATACTTTCTACTATGTCTGGATGGGAGTTACAAAGAAACGCATTGAAATGCAGATGTATTCTGTGACTCAATCCTTCGAAAAAGGAAAAGAAAGGTTCAAAGTCAGACTTTACAACTTTTATCAGCTTGCCAACAATAAGATTGTTAAAGCCCACCGGGATCCATATCTTTCAGCCCAAAAAGGTAAAGATATCTATAGAAGTGGATTCCAAAATCAGAGGAATGCTCTCTTTTTTGGTTCTGGTGCATTTAGTGTCTATACGCTTTATGGGGATATGGAAAGTCTTATTCAGAAATTACAAACAAAGTCTGAGTTGAGATATTTAGATTTTGGACAAGTGATTAAAGATAATTTTGAGATAAGCATAGTACTACCTCATCTCTATAAATATAGAGAACGTATTGAATTCGCTCAAAAAATCAAGGCGCGTGGAATCGTCAAAGACTTGGTAGGGTCTACTTTTTATAGGTCTTATTACTCATCTAGTCTAGGACATGGTCATGCAAATATGGGTAAGGTTACCATGAACTTTCTTAAAAGGAATAAACCGTTTCTAAAAAATACGGATATGAATGTTGAAAAGGCATTTTTTGAGGAAGATTTGCGTAGACGATATGGTCGAACTTTCAAGGGGTTATACGAGTTGCTTACAAACGCTATGATTTCTGACAAGAAGCCACTAATTAAGCGTTTGGATAGTATCATACCATCCACTGTGAAACCAATTCGTTTTATTAACTGGATGATGAAAAACAATATCTCCCTTCGTGATTATGAGGACTATCAAGAAATGGTAGAAGCTCTGGGAATTCCATTTGATGGAGATTATGTAGTTATCCCAAAAAATTGGGAAAACAAACATACAGAGATCGTAGAAAATTATTCAGCTCTTCTCGAGAATCAACAAGCACGTGGTACATATTTACGTGTAACTAATGCTGTCAGAGATTTGAGAGAAGAGAAACAACGCCTTGAGGACGAAAAGAAAGAGGCGAAGTTGAAGATTGAAACAGCTAAACGTTTGACAAACATGATGAAGGCTCAGACCGCATTTGACAAGTATGCTTTTATCTTTCCTAAAGACGAAAGTGAAATTGTCAAAGAAGGCAAAACCCTACATCATTGTGTTGGAAGTTATGCAAAAAAACACTTTGTCTACGGAACTTCTATTATTGTCTTTGTTCGTGATAAAACTGACAGAGAAACCCCTCTCTATACTCTTGAATTGAAAAACAACAGGATCATTCAACTGAAAGGAGAAAGGAACAAATCCGCAGATGAAGAGGCAAAGAAAGAAGCAGAACTTTTTTTAGCTCATTGTGGAAAGCTTAAAATTGAGTTTTAATAAGAGGAGAAAGATAGAATCGTCAATCATCCTAACTTAGGGAGACGATAAACAATTATTTTAACGAAAAAGAAAGACTTGGTATTATACCAGGTCTTTTTTAGTTTTAAGGAGAAAGAACAACAATGGAAGAACAAAAAAATAATACTAAAACAATGACTAAAGCAGAAAAGGTTCAAGCTAACCTTTCTGCCATTAAACTTGTGAAAGCACTCGAAGCAGATAACCGTCTAGCTGATAGTGCCGAACAAGAAATTCTCTCTAACTATGTTGGTTGGGGAGGACTTGCTAACGATTTCTTTGATAGTAAGATTAATCGTTTTGCAAAAGAACGTGATGAGCTAAAAAGTCTTGTCACTAAAGAAGAATATCGTGCGATGGAAATGAGCTCCCTTACGGCTTACTACACAAGTCCAGAGATTGCTACTGCAATGTGGGATAAGATTGTAGAAAGTGGTTTTAAAGGAGGTAATATTCTTGATCCATCAATGGGTACTGGTATCTTCTTTGAAACAATGCCAGAGGATATCAAGAAGAATTCTACTCTTTATGGAATTGAACTTGATACCATTACAGGTGCTATTGCTAAACACCTTCATCAAGATGCTACTGTTTTAGTCCAAGGATTTGAAACAGTAAACTTTGAAGGGACACCATTTGACTTGGTCATTACGAATGTTCCATTTGCGGATGTTCGCATTGTCGATAAGGCTTATGATAATAAACCTTATCGTATTCATGATTATTTCTTTAAGAAAGCTATCGATTTGGTACCCTATCATGGGATGGTTGCTGCTATCACTTCAACTGGTACTGCAGATAAGAGTGCTGGTTCAATTCTGCCAGAACTCCGTCGTAGCAGAACTCAGTTTTTAGGTGGTGTCCGCTTACCAAATACTGCTTTTAAAGATGCTGGAACAAGAGTGGTAACAGATATCCTATTTTTCCAAAAAGGAGCTTTTATCCCTGTTCCAGATAATAATATCGACTTCTGGTCTTCAGATAGAAATAAATTCCCCTTTGATAAACGTGTCTCACTCAATCCCTATTTCTTCCAGGATGCTATTTGTAAAAATCCTTGTGTCCTAGGCGATTATCAGGTACGTAATTTCAATGGTGGAACACTGGATCTTGTGGTGGATAGCTCTTTTGACTTAGCTTCAGAGCTTCAAGAAGCACTATCAAAAGTAACAGTGCCTTTCGAAGTGGAGAGACTAGAACCACGTGATATTATCCTTAAAGAAGAAGTGAATCATCTTGACCAAGACTTACTTGCTTCACTTGATATTCGATTGAACGAGTATGCTTGTGATAAAAATGGGCGTGTCTATTATCGTGATAACACGTCTATCCGTCCTAGCTCACGCGCAGCTGAAATGATTTTTTATCAAGACGAACAAGGACAGTTCGTAAAATATGATGAAAAATACAAAGAAGAAGCCATTTTAGACTTTGAAGCAGCAGTAGAAGCAGACCCTAATATTGTTACGAATACATGGGTAAGTCAAACACCTTCTAAAGCAGATAAAAGTAAAGGGCTTTACAAAGGTATTTATTTCTATGAAACACCCCTTACGGATACAGAAAACAAGCGTATCCGTGGCATGGTTGCTATCAAAAATGCTTATCAAGCCATTATTGATATTCAAATGACGACAGACTATGATGAAGGTAAATTTAAACAACTGCTTGCAACACTTAATCAAGCCTACGATACTTTCAAGAAGAAGTATGGTTATATCAATCAAGCGGTGAATGCTCGCCTCTTTGACCGAGATGATCGTTATCCTCTTATCGCTAGTCTTGAATTAGAGGAGTTGGACGAGAATGACAGCTCAAAGGTAGTCTTTGTGAAGTCAGATGCTTTTCAAAAGCCAACTATTCGTCCTAAAAAACATCTCCATCAAGTGATGTCAGCAGTAGAAGCCTTGAATGTGTCGCTTTCAGAAGGTCGTGGCGTTGATTTGAACCTCATGAGTTCTGTCTATCCAGATGTTTCAGAAGATATGATGATTTCTGAACTAGGTGAGACCGTGATGATTGATGTGGAACGCTATATTGATGATAAGACTGTACACTATGTTACTAAGGATAAATTCCTTTCAGGTGATGTTCTTGCTAAACGTGATTGCATTAACTCTCTCATTGAAGACGGAGATACACAAGCGGATTGGGAACGTTATTTGGAACTGATTTTATCTGTTGTACCAGAGCCAGTTGTCTTATCTGATATTGATTTCAGCATTGGTTCTAGCTGGATTCCTAGTAACGTCGTTTCTCAATGGGTGTTTAGTGAATTGTTGGATGAAAAAGTTGGTCTCCATTCTGAAGAAGCTAAATCACTATTAGTGAAATCCAGAATCGGACGAGGTTTCAACGAACGCTTGTTAAACTGCTATATGAGTCGTCAATCTAACCTTCGTTTAGGTCTACGTGATGAGTACAATAAAAGCTACTCACACGCAACAGATATTGTGGCTCATTTGCTTACAAGTAATCAACCAACAATCATGCGTAATTTCGGTACGACTGAAAACCCTATACGTAAGGTTGATGAAGTGGCTACAGCAAACCTACGTGAGTGTGAACGTGTTCTACAAGAAAGCTTTAAAAACTTTATTCATGAAAACCCAACAGTCCAAGAAGTGATTGAAGATACCTACAATGAAGTCTTTAATCGCTATGTGACACGTCAATATGACGGAAGTCTCTTGGAATTTGATGGGTTGGCTAAAGGTGTAGAGCTTCGCCCTCATCAAAAAAATGCCGTACAACGTATTCTTGAAGAGAGACGTGCACTGCTTGCTCACGAAGTGGGTACTGGTAAGACACTAACAATGATTTCAGCAGCTTTCAAGATGAAAGAACTTGGGCTTATTCATAAACCATTATTTGTGGTTCCATCTAGTCTAACAGCACAATTTGGTCAAGAAATTATGCGTTTCTACCCTACCAAGAAAGTGTTTGTTACGACTGAGCAGGATTTTGAAAAGTCACGTCGTCGCTTGTTCGTTTCTCGTATTCTAACCAGCGACTATGATGGTATTGTGATTGGACATTCTCAATTTGAGAAAGTTCGTGTCTCACAAGAACGTGAACAAGCCTTTATTTCTGAAAAGATTGATGAACTTGATGAGATCATTAGTTACGCAAAAGCTAATGACGACAAAATCACATTCAAGCAAGCACAATCGATGCGTAGAAGTCTTGAGGCAAACTTAGAAACGTTGCTTGAAAATAAGACTGGTATTGATGAGTTTATCAACTTTGAAAGCCTTGGTATTGATATGCTCTTTGTTGATGAAGCCCACGGGTACAAGAATGTCCGTCCTATGACACGTTTGGGGAACGTTGCTGGTATTACCAACCGTACCTCAAAAAAGAATATGGATATGGAAATGAAGGTGCGCGTGCTTCAAGAAGAGCATGATACACGTCACGTTGTCTTTGCGACTGGAACACCAGTTTCCAACTCTATTAGCGAAATGTATACGATGATGAATTATCTTCAACCAGATGTCATGGAACATTTCGGTGTAAGTTTCTTTGATGCTTGGGTTGGTGCGTTTGGGATTGTTGAGAATAGTCTTGAACTTAACCCTACTGGAGACAAGTATATTTCACGTAAACGCTTTGCTAAATTTATGAATCTCCCTGAGTTGATGGCGATTTATCGTCAGACTGCAGATATTCAAATGACTGAAGACCTTAATCTTCCAGTTCCTATGGTAGAAAAGGTAGCGGTTGAAAGTCAGTTGACTGATAACCAAAAGGTTTATTTGGATGAGCTTGTAGAACGCTCAGACCGAGTTAAAAATGGGAGTGTAGATCCTAGTGAAGATAACATGCTCAAAATTACTAGTGAAGCCAGAAAGTTGGCTTTAGACATGCGTTTGCTGGATGCGGAGTTCTATGTAAGAGCTGATGCAGATAAACTCATGCAAGTGGTTGAGCGAGTGGATAAGATTTATCACATGGAGGCTAAGCATAAAGGGACACAAATGATTTTCTCTGACCTTGGAACTCCTAATGGCAAGGGTTTCTCTGTTTATCAAGAGTTGAAAGATTTGCTTGTTGAACGTGGGATTCCAGAAGAAGAGATTGCTTTTATTCACGATGCTGCTAACAAAAAGGCTAAGCTCCAACTTCAACGTCAAATGAATGCTGGTGAGATTCGTATTCTCATGGCCTCAACGGAAAAAGGGGGAACCGGTCTTAACATACAACGTCGTATGAAAGCTGTTCATCATCTCGATGTGCCTTGGAAACCGTCTGATATTATCCAACGTAATGGACGCTTGGTTCGTCAAGGAAATATCTATCGCAAGGTAAATATTTTCCACTATATTACCAAGGGAAGTTTTGATAACTACCTTTGGCAGATTCAAGAAACAAAGCTTCGTTATATTACTCAAATCATGACCAGTCGTACACCGATGCGAGCTTCAGAGGATATTGACGAGCAAACACTCTCAGCCTCTGAATTTAAAGCTATTGCGACAGGCAATCCATATCTTAAACTTAAGATGGAACTTGATAACGAATTTGAGTTGTTGTCTAATCGTCGGAAGGCTTGGGAACGTGATATTGCTTTGTCTCAAAAACGCATTAAGCAAGCCCTTAAAGATAAGGAAATTTACGAGAAGAAACTTTCTCTATTAGTCCAGGATAAAGAGCTTGCAGAAAAGACAAAACCTTGGAAAGAAGTGGTTGAAAAAGAAGACGGTAAGAAATATGAGGTTGAACATAACCCATTTGTTATGACTTTTGAACCAGATGGATACGAAGCAACTAAGAAAGATGTTGCAGGAAATCAACTGAACTATGCTATGCAGATGAATGTTGCCTCTGATCCACTCCATATGAAAATGACAACCCTTGCTCATTATCGTGGTTTTGTCCTTCGTGCGTTGGAACAAAAATCACCTTGGCAACCAGAACGCATGCTTGATTTGCATATTATTGGTCAAAATAGCTATGCCGTTCGCCTAGATTTTGCGAGTGGTATTGGGACTATCCAGCGTATCAACAATGTTATTGATGGTATGGATAAACAAGCTAAACTCTTGCAGGAAAACATTGACCGTTGTGCAGATACTATTAAGCGAGGAGAAGCTGCAGATGTTTTTGCAGACCAAGCTCGTCTCGACTATGTATCAGCTAAACGTGCCATTGTTAATCCTCTTATCGAAGTCGAGGACGAGTCTAAGAAGCCTACTGTAGAACAAATTGAAGAGGCTATTAATGCTTTTGAATTGCAGTACAAGGCAGACCATCCAGAAATGGATGAGGACTCTGATGTAAAAGTTAGCTCAATCACCGAGGAATATAGTGCTAGCTATGATCCTGATGAAGAAAGCGAGCTTGTTGAAGTTATTGCTGAGTCAGTAGATGAAGCAGAAACTGGCTTTGAGGAAGTAGTAGTTGCTCAAGAAATCGTTGAAGAAACAACTCATGTTGTTGTTTCACAAGAAGTTCTTGATATGGCTGATGACTTCCTAGAAAGCATTTCTGAAATCTTTGGTATGACTGAAGAACATAATAATGTTTCTACAGAAGTAGTTTCTGAAACCTCTATTAATGAGGTAGTAGAAGCAGAAGTAGAAGTCTACGAAGAAATTTCACTATTTGATTTCGTTTAATCATAAAAAAAGGATAACATCTTCTTGAGGAGGTGTTATCTTTTTCTCTTATTGATTGTCATAAATAGAAATGTTTCGGATATTTGGAATAGTCGTCTGTTCTATATTTGGTTAAAAGTTTTTTCATGTTTAAACTTCCTTCTATAATTTATGATATACTTTTTTAGATTAAAATTTTAGTTCCCGAATATGCAACAAAGGAGAAAGAATGAAAAATAGTGGTGAAATTTTTAAACGCTTCAGAGAATCTAGAGGGTTATCTTTAAAAGATGTAGCAAATGACAATCTTTCAAAATCTCAGTTATCAAGGTTTGAAAATGGACAAAATGATCTTACATTAAATAAGTTCATTATGGCACTGAATGCCATAAACGTTTCTATTAATGAATTTATGTATGCTGTGAATGACTTTCATAATGATGAACTCACAGAACTTCTAGATATTATTAGGACCTGCACCATCAAAAATGATATTAAAGGCTTAAAAAACTTATTGTTTGATTATAGTAAAGGGGATAAAGAGAGTGATAAATTCCATGAACTAAATACTATTTTGATAAAAATCCGCCTTCAAATCCTATCAGAAGAAAAACAAGTTCTTGAGGGAGACTTAGAAAAGTTAATTGATTATTTGTTTAGTGTCGAATATTGGGGAGTCTATGAATTAAGATTATTTCTTAATTCAATTGATATTCTAGAACATAAGTTTTTTGTAACTTTATCGAGAGAAATGATCAGACGTTCCGACTATTATAAAGAAATTAAGGCGAATAGAAGTCTAATCAATCATATGACACTGAACGCTTATATTATTTGCATCGATCGAGGTTATTTAACAGATGCAGCGTACTTTGGAAAACAACTTGAATCTTTCTTCTTTGAAGAATCGGAAATGTATGAAAGAGTAGTATATAATTATGCCCATAATTACTATCTATATAAAAAGTTTGGCAGTGACCAAGCCATTATTGAAATGAAAAGGTGTATAGAGTTTATGAAGGCAGTGGGAAGTGTTAATATTGCTAGTCATTATAGTTTGCATCTAGATAGAATTTTAAAAAATAGACAGTTGCAAAAACGGGAATAAATTATATGTTATAAATATAATGTTATATTTATATTGATATGTTATCAATTATAGGCATATTCTTTTCCAAACAAAAATAAAAAGAGTTTTCATCGGGTATAGTTATATTATCAACCATTTATTATGAGTTAGGATTATCAGTTATAGGTGTTATCCTATTAACTATTAATGTTTTGATACAGTTTATAGAAAGAAGGCTAAAAAATGAAATTACGATTTAGAATTTTTATTGGGATCTGCTTTTTAATTGGTGCGTTGGTATTTATGGCTCAAAAAGAGCTGTTGTATGCGTTAGCATTTCTTTTAGTCGGAGGATTTTATATATATAAAGGAGTGGACTAATGGTTCATTTGGTTTTAGAGGTAAAAGGACTCAACGTTTGGTTTAAGAAGGATAGACCTATTATTAGTAACCTTGATCTTGTTATTCCTAACAATACTATTATTGGTCTGGTAGGAAAAAATGGTTCAGGTAAAACAACCTTGATAAAATCTCTGAGTAGTGTGTTTGATAAGAGGAACTATCAAGTGACTTCAATCAGCTTAAATGGTGAAAGTAAACCGTTGGACAGTAATGTTTATAAGCTGAATACCTATACTGTTTTCACCGAAAATAACAGTTTTTTAAATTGGAACTTTAGTCAGTATTTTAATTTTGTCTGTCAATTATTTCATGTTAAAAGAGATGATGACTTATATGATTATTTAGTCAAGGGCTTTAATTTTGGAAAATTTTTACAGACTAGCATAGGTAATTTGTCGACTGGAAATAAGAAAAAAGTCTTTTTGATAACAGGTTTCTATTTAAAACGCCCATTATTAATCTTGGATGAACCTTTTGATGGATTAGATTTTGACTCTACTGAATTTTTATATGAAGTTCTCGTTCAATATAAAAGCTATGGCTCAATATTAATGACCTCTCATATAGCAGAAAGCATTGCTAGAGTTTGTGATGAAGCCTATTTTCTTGAGGATGGACATTTAAAATTGTTACAATCAGATTTAGATGATTGGTTAAATGAGGTCAGTAGTCAAAGGAGGGAATAGATGCTTTTAGCTATTTTTAGAGATATCTTTTCAAAAAATAGATTGTACTTGTTTCTGTTTTCTCTTAGCATATTACTGTATTATAAATATGTGAGAGTTGGGTTCTCTACAGATTTTAGAATTCTGATGTTGAGTACATTTATCGTAACAGCACTATCAACCTTTCAGTTACTCTACTCATATTTTTTAACTGATCGAATGGAAGCCTATTTTCAACTACCTATATCCATAAACTACTTTAAAATTAATTTTATATTTGTTACATTTATTCTGAATTTTTTTGAAAGAATCATGTTTCTAATTTTATTTTTAAATGTAACTATTGGCTACTTTCAATTTATAAAATTAATACTCTTTTCATTGCTAGTGATACTTAGTGTATTCTATGTGTTTATCAAGTTGAACACAAAATTAAATGTACTAAGTTTGCTTTTGATTATTGGTATGTTAGGAATAGATGGTTCTATATTATTACTAAATAATATATTCTATATGTTAGTAAGTTCTATCATTGTAGGGTATTTAATACTGAGAAATAAAGAACTTATTTATATCGTAAAAAATGAAAGTTCTCCAGTTTTTAATAAGAGACGTCATAATTATTTTATGATTTCCTTGATGCAAGAAAAATATTTTTTTATAAATTCAATTTTTACCCTATTATTTATTTTATTAATTATTTTTCAGGATTACCCGGAACAACTAAAAACAATAACTTTACTTACTATTGTTTCTGTAAATACTCCACTAACAACTCTATTCTCAGCAGACAAAGATTTGATAGTTCATGTAAAGTCGCTACCTCAAAGTACTTTATTTTTCTTAATGTATTTTAGAGTATTACTTTCGTATTACCTAATCACTAATTTATTAGTAGCCTTCACATTAAAACTTTTTGTATTGAATAGTTTGAGAATAGACTTCTTATTTTTGGTCATCGGCTTAGCTATAATAGAGGCTATTATGTACCTTATGATTGAGATCTATTTTCCATTACAGAATTGGAATCTGAAAAGAGAATTATGGAAGCATCCAAGAAAATATATCGTACCAGCTATAATTTTCTTTATTGGTTGGATAACAATGTACTTAATGGTTTGAGAAATACGTCTGATCCATATATTCTACTGTTGAACAACATAGGAACATCTTTATATTTTTTAAGGTCAGCTGTAACTAAGTCCAACTTACCTTCTCATAGCTTTCAATAAAATTTGGGTTAGCAGTTTCCAATTGTTACTTTAGGGGTAGATTGATTAATCCATATGGATAAGATTTATAAAAAGTTTGTTGAGAAAGTAAAACTAAAAAAACTAGGGAAATACCCTAGTTAGTAGTAGGCACTCACATAAAATTTTTATGTGACGAGTAATGTGAGTATAAAGCCTCTATGTATAGAAGTTAATTAGAGACTAAGGGAAGATTGAATTATTTGTTGTATGGTATGTAAGCCTACAATGTGATTATATCAATATGATTAAAAATTTGCAATATTTTTCAATGATCTACATTCCCCTTAATAGAGTCTGTTTATATGTTTTATAATGACTATAATAATCTTTTATGGTTATTGGTACTTGTAGTATGTTCACTAAAAAACTTATGAAAAACAGCTCCTTTCGTAATGGAAGGGCTCAGGCTTTTATAGATGGATTCTATTATATGGCTTTGATATATTTTAGTTTAAAACATACCAGATGAGGTGTTATTTTCGTATACCCTTTTATGGCTCAATAAGTTTTGAAAATAATGCTGCAACCTCAGAATAGCACTGTCTTGTCTCATTTATTCTTAAAGACTTAATAAACTTGGTATATGGTAAACAGAGTCAAATAAAAGGGTGGAAGCATCCACCCTTTTGAGCATAGACCGCAGTACTACACCCCTATTCGATATTGTAAATTATAACAAAAACATATAAGCAAATCAAGGCTTTTGATTTTATAAAATATTCTCCAACTGTTCAAGTTTTTGAATAGAGTTAGCTCCCACTATCTTGTCAAATGTTGATTTAGGGACAGACTGATATAGTGTATCCTTAATTTTCCTAAAGTTTGATATATATATCTTTAATTCACGCTTACTATAACCCTGTAACCGCATCATATATAAAAGTAAGATAATATAGTCAATTATAGTGTCAAAACTAATTGTAATTTGAAGTTTTCCATTAAGAAAAGTTTTGAGCTTTTTAGGTGGTGTTTCCTTATTGAAATTCGCATCGTAAACAGGGGCATTATGCATTGTAGCATTTCTTAGTCCTGTTAAGGCGAAAACAATTTGTTCCAACAACCGTCCATCAGCGTTCAAGCCTGAGTGGGTTAAACCAATGATATCACAAAGTTCTAGTCGATCCTTTTTATTTAATGCACTTAAAAAATGGCCATACTGCCCGAATGAAATGGCCTCAAAAAAGCCCCATAAAGGGATAGGCCGACTATTGTGAATAAAATGGCTTAAAGAATCATTTTTCCCATAGTAATAAGCTATAGTTTCATCTATATTTTGCCTAAGATCTAATCTTTCTTTTAAACGTTGGCGATATTTTTTATAATCATTTATTTTATGATAATCTTTGTAACCATTTAGTCGGTCTCTAAAAATAGCTTCAATATCAGGGTTGGAATTTGTTACGAGATAATCAATTGTTCTATTTTTTAGACCAGTTTCAACCTGTGTAATCAATGGATAAATTAGAGCTTTTACAGCTGTATCAAACTTATGAATTGCTTTTATCTGATCGAAATTTGTAAAATTTTGATTTGATGATACATCCTTTATGAATCTAAATCGTTTGTAGCCATGATAATACCCCATGTTTAAAAGGTCTGTTTTGTGCTTTGAACCTTTGATTAGTATATTATGTTTATCACGGATATGTTTCATTAAACCAT
Source organism: Streptococcus sp. HMSC072D03 (assembly GCF_001812855.1). Lineage (NCBI taxonomy): Bacteria > Bacillati > Bacillota > Bacilli > Lactobacillales > Streptococcaceae > Streptococcus > Streptococcus sp. HMSC072D03. The sequence goes on along the minus strand of NZ_KV810616.1, from coordinate 72,988 downwards.
TTGTAGATTTTCCTTTTTCCATGTTCTCTCCCTGTAACTGACTACAATCTTATTATACGTTTCATTATACTAGACTGTCTTCATTTATCAAGTTCTTTATAGATACCTATAAAAACATTGTTGTTAGCATATGATTTCATGGACATGTTTTGGTTAGAGTATTATCTAACCAAAGGAGGTGTTCAAGCATTCATTCAAACAAAGAAGGGCTCATTTTACACTCAAATAAAGGAAGTCAATACTACAAGCGATTGCTATGGGCAAGCATTCAAAATCTGGTAGAAAGGAAAGTAGTTTTGGCAGCATTTGAGGTTGTGCAAACCATCCTAGGCTTCGGTAGTTTTACTATCGCTCTAATAGGTTTATGCTACAAACTCTTTAAAAATGACGACAAAAATAATCCGTCCCCACTTTTGGCGAAGTAAGACGGATTATTTTCGTTTAAAACTAGCCACCGTTTTTTAAACGGATTTACATGGAAGTTGAATGACTGCACAGCTTCCTTTTTTTGAACAACATTTTATCAAAATAACTGATTTAAGTCAATTTACGTTTCTTCTTAATTATTTTGAGATTCATATTCCTTAAGAAAAACAGCTGAAAGTTAAGTTAAGATATATTTTGAAACTATTGAGATTTTAGCAGAAAGAAAGTATAATGAAGTTACTTTCTTTTATTTCTGTAAGTTATGTACTACAGAAAACGGCAACTCCATTGGGGTTGCCGTTTTATCTTGTATTCGCTCTTACTGAATCATTATAGTTTATTTATAACTCTTTACTATAAAAAAACTAAACTTACATAAGCACAACCTTGCCAAAGATGATGAAATCATCCTTTTCTGACAGGGTGATGGGTGGCTTGTCAGAATTTAGCGGGTTAAGGAGAATGTCCCCATTTTCTCTATTTTGACCTACCTTCATTACGAAGAACCGACTATTTATCTGCACGATGCTAATATCACCTGCTCGTAGAATTGAATCTTTCATGATAAATAACACTTCATCATCAAAAAAACTAGGTTCCATGGACTTACCGACAACCTTAATGGCTATATCATGTACTGGAATAGGTACAGGGTAGTCAAGACAGTCGACTGGGACCTCTGATAGTTCAAACCCTTGAGAATTGACTCTAGCATAAATACTGATTCTTTTGGTTGGTCGTTCATCGTTAATGCCTATTTGTTTTTTAAGGTCGTTTTCTTTGATTTCTTTAGAGATGTGCTGATTATCTAATCGATTTTCTATGAAATCAACAGTCGCGTCTTGGTTTCCTTCATCAAGCTCCTTAAACATTTCCTCTACTTGCTCTTGCTTATTGTCGTTAATTGGTGGGTAAGCATACTTGCTTGGTGAGTCCGATAATCCTAGTAAGTAGTCTGATGTCACCCCAAATAATCCAACTAACTTCACAAGATCTTTAAATGTAGGGGCATTACTTCCATTTTCCCACTTTCCAACAGTTTGTTGTGTTTTCCCTATTCTGGCACTAAATTCCTTTTTAGTCCAACCTCTAGCTTGTCGGAGTTTAATTAATCGGTCAGTAAACATTTCCCCCATTAAATTATTACTATCCTTACACTCTTTCATGTATTATCCCTATAACATCTTCCTAAAAAAATTATAATTTTTTATAATCAAAATTATTATAGCAGTTTTAGAAACAATAAACAAATGTAGAAATAACAGTATTCAAAAGACTTTATAGACTGTATAAAATAGCTATATAAGACGGTGGCAAACTGAATGAAAATGAAATAATTACTAATTTAACGCTAAGTTATAATTAAAACAAATCCATGTTTTAGTAGAAAATCATAGCTTTTTAATTAAAAAAATATGAGTTAGATGTAATTTTATTATGAAATTTTCTTGATTGTTTGCCATAAAAATAGTAAAATCATTTCAGGACTATATTGATTAGGCAGGTTATATATACATGGGAAATATTATTTCGGACTTGAGACAACGACGGAAATTATCAAAGAAAACATTAGCTCATGATCTAGATGTCGATGCAGGGACTATTGACAAGTGGGAGAATGGAGCTAATATACGTATGGAAAACGTTATAGCTATAGCCGAGTATTTTGGTGTATCTACTGACGATATTTTAGGAACAAGATAATATTAGTTACGAATCAAGTGTAACGAAGTAAATACCAATTTTTTTGATTGAAAATAAGAGTAGGACAATGACAACAGCAGCCAATAATCCAAAGATAATTACTTTAGAAGACCTAGAAGAAAAGTTAGAATCATTTATTTATGAATTTAATGATGACCTATGCCGAACCATTATTGAGTATATGCTTGATTCAGAAGGACCATTTGCAATTACTCGATATAAGAAGTTTGGATCACCATGGTTTTATCAGGCAACTAGAGATATTTCTGATAAACTCTGGAGAAAGCTAATCGAAGAGGGAAAACCAGAGACTGAAGCTAAAGCCATAGCTAAAGATGTGATATCAACGTACTATCAATATATGTTATTTGATATGTTGCTTGCGGGACAAAATAACCTAGCTTCAAAAGAAGTCCAAGTAAGGATTTCTAGTTTGACAAATAGTCGTCAACAAAATGAAGTAAAAAAATTAGCCTTCATGAAAGGTTGTAGGGAATACGTTCAGAATTTACCATTGAAGACACTAACCAATTACATTCCTCTAGCCGAATTGTTTAAATACGCTGGTGTCGGGGAAGTTCCAGATTTAGCGAAAATCTTCAGCTTGCTTGATTCTAGTGAAGCGGGATGTTTGAAAAAAGTCGGAGAAGTTATCCATTTTGACGATGCTGCAGTAGATGAAGTGATTGAAAAAAGATTTTTAAGGAGTTCTCAACTTCGTTTCTCTAGCGGTAAACTATTATACAACTCAGAAAGTGTTGTATTTAAATAGTATTTAGAATGAATAAAGGGGAAAGGATATAATTTTAAGTACTTTTCAGGCCTAAGACAAATCAATACTTTTTAGACACAAAATATTATGTGAAGGGGTGTTTAAAGCTAATGCTATATTCTTCATAGTAACTTAGAAATTAATCACACAAAAAAACGAGACCTTATTTATAAGGAGATACAATTAAATGGATAGTCAAACTTGATCGTTTTTTTAGCAGGGATGATAAAGGTTAGGTACTTGAGGTAAAACATTGTCTGAATGAGACGATGTATTGATGGAACTGCATGAGGATTTGTTGAAGGTATTGTCTTTTTCGTTTCTCATAAAAGTCAGCATTATGCCAGGAATTGGTAGACTGAAAGCGACGAATATCTCCCAATTCGCCAATGATAGACGTCGCCGTGGTTTCTGTGATGCCAGGGATTGACCGTAAGATGTCATACTCTGGTAAAGGCTGAGCTAGAGCTACCAAGTCGTTTAAGACAACCTGTCTGCGTTCAGAAAGACGAACCTCTTCAAGTATTTGAGAGGTTTTCTTGATTGCACAAAAAGATTGTTTAGAGAGTTTTATAAGTTTATCAGTCAGGTAAGCAATACGCTTTTCAGAGATACGTTTGGAGGTAGATTGGCGGATAATTTCACACAAGTCACTTTGAGAAAGGCTTAATACAAACTCTTTGCATGGAAAAGCCATCAGCAAGTTCCAATATTGCTCTCCAGTTGGTGTGGATAAGAAATCTCCAATTGAGGAAAGGTGACTTGTAGAACCTTGTGCAGACGCTTTTTAGCTCGAACAAGGTCTTCTGTCATATTTTGATAGAAACGGCTTAAATCATGCAGGTATTGATAAACTTCTTCCTGCACGTAAGTTGGTTTACGATTGTACACAAGCTGAGAATTAGCCAACTTTTCAGTGTCAATTTTATCTGCTTTACGAACTCACAAACTGTTCAATTACTTCTTAGCTTCCAGCGGATTTAGCTGAGTGTAAGCGTAACTATATTCCTCAATAAAGGCTTGAAGACGTCGAGAATAGAAGCCTGTAGTCTCAAATATAATCTCAGGATTATGAACAGTTTTTAAGTCACCCAACAGGCTGGCATCATTGAGTATGGTGTAGCCATGAACCTTCTCACAGTTGACTAAAATTGCCATCTCAGAACTTGTTTTACTTACATCAATTCCAAATACTGCACGCATGACATTACCTCTTTTGTCTTGAATAATTCCATTTTTTAGTGATTTCATTTTCAATACTCGACGTCTAGTACCATAGATTCCTACAACTTTACAAGACACCACTACTTTAACATAAAGAAAAAGTAGTGAGTACTCTCTCCCGTCGGATATTTCTTCACTACTAATCTTAATATGTTTACTATATGCTTAATACGAATTTAATATAAGTTTTTCTGAAGAAGCACTTTACTGTTATTAGCAAATGCGGGAGATATAATTAGTCTTAAATAATAGTCATATAGCTATTTAATTGCGGAATCCTACTATACCGGTTTTTTATTGCGATAAGCGATTATGAGAAACTGTTTGAATTAATAGGTTCCCTACCAAAAAACTGCCAAATTTATTTTTGGCAGTTTTTTTGTCTCACGAAAACCACTAGCTGTGCTAGTGGTTCCGA
>NZ_KV810616.1:67486-68344 GCF_001812855.1 Streptococcus sp. HMSC072D03 | reverse complement strand
AATAGTTTAGCACATACTACATGGAATTGTAATTATCATATTGTGTTCGCGCCCAAATATCGATGTCAGATAATTTATGGAAAATACAAAGCAAGTATAGGTCAAATCTTACGATTATTATGTGAAAGAAAAGGTGTTGAAATTCATGAAGCGGAAGCTTGCCCAGCTCATATTCACATGTAAGTGAGTATACTACCGAAGCTAAGTATTTCCTCATTTATAGGATATTTAAAGGGCAAAAGTAGCTTAATGATATTTGATCGACATGCTAATTTAAAGTATAAATATGGGAATCGCAAATTTTGGTGTCGAGGCTTTTATGTTGATACGGTTGGACGAAATCAGAAGCGAATTGAAGAATATATTCGTAATCAATTACAAGAGGACGTGGTAGCAGATCAGCTTAGTCTATTTGAGGAGTATGATCCATTTACAGGTGAGAATAATAAAAGAAAGTAATCTTAAAGAGACCCGCTAGTCGGGACAGCTAGTAAAGGTGGTGCTGAAGGGAAACCATTCGGTAGGCCTTTAGGCCTCGGCCGGTAGCAGAGGCTTTCAGCCGAAGAGCAAAACACCCGTTCTGATATGATACCTCTTAAGTAGACATGGTAAATACCTAAAATCTACTTAAGAGGTATTTTTATGTCTAGAAGAGAAAATTTCACTCCATTCGAGAAAGAACAAGCTTGTATCGATTATATTAATGGTAATTGTTCCAGATCTGAAATACGTAACTGTCTCCATATTTCCACAAGGGCGATTCTAGATTGGGCTGCTATCTATAAAAAATATGGGATTTTAGGATTTACAAAGAAAACAAAAAATCGTTCCTATTCAAAAGAATTTAAAATGGAACTT
>NZ_KV810616.1:62335-67386 GCF_001812855.1 Streptococcus sp. HMSC072D03 | reverse complement strand
CCTATTCAAAAGAATTTAAAATGGAACTTGTAAAAAATGTATTAGTGGTGGCAAAGAAAGTTTAATTGACAAAAGGAATCATCACAAACTAGATGACGAGTTTAGGTAAACAGCGCCACGAATCAAAATGCTTAGCGATTGAATGCTTTAACAGAAATAAGGTTGAAGCATTAGCTGAATGTGCAATCTGCTCGGAATTACGTGTTCTGCATTTTATGAATGGAAACAGAGTAGTCCCAGCAGAGGAACAGTACAACCGTAGGGCTAAGCAAAAAGGTCAAAATTCTTGTTTGACACCAAAGTTGAAAAAGGAAATTGAGAACGGTTTAAAATCCTCTTGGTCGCCTGAACAGATTTGTGGTCCGCTATCAGCTTGAACAAAAGCCAATGGTAGCTTTTAAAACTATTTATAACTGGCTCTATGCTGGTTTGATTGATCTGGATTTGAGCGTCCTTCGCCATAAAGGAAAAACTCGACAACCCAAAGAAACACTTGGAAGATTTAGGCTTGGTACGCCAATTTCCCAAAGAAAACAGATTTAGCGACTATCTCTGATGAGGCTTTGAACAAGGCGTTATATGATATCAATCACCGACCACGAAAATGTTTACCTTACAGAACTGCTTGTGAAGCCCTAATAGAAGAGTTCGAGTAAATGTTGCACTTATTCTTGCAATTTATCAAGTATACATTATTAGAGAAGTATATCAATATGGCTCTTGGTTTTGAGTTCTAATTTGTGTGTGGGTGTCACTGGGTTAAAAAAGGTATATGAGGTTTAGTATAATGGTTCCAAAAAATTGAAGAGAAGGACTAGACAAATGACAAGAACACCAGGTAATAAAAAATGGTTACAAAATATTGCTAAGAAAATCAATTTCCCACTTTATCCAAAGAAAAAATTTAATGGAGAAGAAGTCACTCTCATGCCTGATGGGACAGTTCGATTATCTGAAACAGGAGAAAAGCCTTCTGCTGAAGCACTGGAAGCCTATCAAGACTTCGTTAAAAGATTCAATGAAAGACTACGTCGTTTTGGGGTAAGAACAATCGATGGAGAAGCAACATTGAATACTGTCTCTCGATTCTCGGACGACTATTATAAGAAGTATGCCTCGACACCATTGCTGAAACAAGTTTACCCAAATAATGACTTTCCTTTCCATTTGCAAATTCAAGAGGATTACATCATTCAAATCAACTATAGTCAAGAAACGGACTATGAGTTAATTAGTAAGCAACTAAACCAGTTAGATATGGATATCCTACTATTTATAGCTACATTCAGAAATGTTCAACTACTTCAAATTTCAAGGGAGTTTGGTTTACAGATTCCTAAAATCAAACCACATATCAAACGACTCAGAGAGTTTTACTTAGTTCAAGAGTGGGAGTTCGAACGTGAAGATACTCCAGGGGCTCTTGCGACAAGTTACTCTATTTACAGTCATGGAACGATGTTGCTCTTACTAGCAAATAAGATCAGCAGAAACTTCACTTATAAATGGAAAGATATTCTTCGGGAAGAAGATAACTACTCTCCTATTCGATACTGGAAGGTTGTAGATGCTTATCAGAACTTCAAATTTAATCAAAACTATGCCTATTTTGTTCCTACGTCAAAACTGGAGAAGTTCACGTATACAGTGACAAAGACACAAGAAAAGAGTGAGAGTACAAGTCCTCTTTCTGGTATGGAGAAACGAAAATCAGAATTACAAGCCAAAAAGGTGAAGAAGAAAGAGCGTACGTATACGGTCCATGTTCCTAGATATCTCTTTATAGGTCAGTTAGCTCTCAATAAAAAGGAAGATGACGGTACAAAAAATCTTTTTGATGTGTATCCTTATATCACTAATGTAGGTGATACCAGCGATCTTGATAAATTGCTAAATGTCTTTAAACACTTTGGACGTTTCGAGGACGGTTTAGACGAAGAGGGAAACAAACGTTATCTACTGATTATCGTGGACAATTTTGATGATATTCAAGAAATTGAAGACAAATATATGCTTATTGAAAACGGTGGCTATAAGAACCTTAATAACATTATTTTCCTTAACCTAGAACTTGCTGCAGAAGAAGGGATTGACAAGTCTCTTGTTGTTATCAGAAGTCAAAATACAACTGGTGGTGGTCGTGTGGCCAAATACATGCCTTTTAGAATGAATGAAGCGTTTAATGAACGTCCACTTATAAAAGATGTCGAACTAGAAGAGTTAAATCAAGAAGAAGGTGATACTGATGCTTAATATCTATATTGATCCCTACGTCCTATCTCCTTTTGAAACCTCTCCTTTTTTTCACAAGCTGACTAACTTTGCAAAATCTAAAGACCATAGAGTAGCTATTATGGGGTTTAAGTCCCATATCTCTTGGAATGCTCTATCGTATTTAGAAGATAAAGCTAAGATCACGATTACCCACAATCATGCAGACCTAGAGGATGAGAAAAAACATGTGGTTCTGCTAGCTGGCTATTTAAAAAAGGATATTGAGTTAGTAACGTCTCCAACAAACCACATTACAGATATTTTCCTCTTCGATGAGCAGGCTCAAATGGATACGAATACTTTGTCTCAGCTACTCAGCAAGGTCCCTTACGTGCATTACCTATCAACAGAGCATTTTTTCCATTCTCCTCACGTCAATAATTTCCCTAAGAACAGGCCATTTATTTTCAATACTCAACTTTTCCGAGACACGAGAAATATTTATTTTGCTAACAGTTTAGTAGAGGGACACGATTGTTTATTTGAAAGTCTAGCTAAAAATGATATTACCCAGCAATCTTTTTTTGGTAGTAACAGCTATATCTATATACCAGGTCATAATGAAAAAGAAGAAGCACGCGCAAAGGTCATCATGAACATCACAGAAATTGAGGATTTGACGGTTGAAAGCATAAAACCTTTAGAGCCAGTATCAGCCATTTCAGAACCTCAACAAAGTATGAAAGAGCTACGTTTAGACGAAATCGAAAAACGTCTAAAGCAGAAAATGCAAAGCTCAGATAAAATTAAAAACAATGAAAATTCAAGTGAAGTCTTGAAAATTACCTCTGAAACCCTTACAATGATAAGGAAGGTAATGGATTGTATCGGGAGGATGGAAGATAGTTTAAATGCTAAGATGGCTGAACAAGCTGACGACAACAATAAACTTGATTCAGATTTTGATCCATTATACGCCTTCAGAGCCCAACATAATAAATTGGGGGAAGATTAAACAATAATAAAGGGTTGAAGGAGAGTAAAATGACTGATGAAGTAATGACTAAAAAGAATATTTACTTAGTGTCAGATGTTGAAAAAGCTAGAGAACTTGAGGCATACATCGTAAGTACAAAAGATGGCATGGAAGTCTTTGGACTTATTGGCTGTGATGAACTTGAGGAATTAACAGATGCTCAACGAGAATTTGTGCAGAGCGATGAAGCGATGCAATTCAAAAGTAAATAAGCTCCATGATTGATTAAAAAGCTGAGAAATCAGCTTTTTTTGATTTGAAGAAAGAATTATAAGGGATTTAAAGAATGGAAGCATTACAAAATTTTATAACTGGGATATTTAATACGATATCTTTTTTTCGGTAGTGTATAATAAGTTGTGTAAACACAAAAAGGAATAAAACCGTTATAGTAGAGTTGCGAAACATTACTAGAAAGAGATTTATTTCTAAAAAGCATTCTAAATTTCCTTCTATATATTCTATTTTTGAAGGTAAACATTATGAATAATACGTATATCTTACTTCGTCATGCACATTCCTCCTATACAAGTGACGATTATAATCGTCCTTTATCAAATAGGGGAATACACTCACTATCAAACTTATATTTTTTAAATGACTATAACATTGATTATTACTTTTCGAGTCCATTTAAAAGAGCCTTTGATACCTTGTACAAATCACCAATAAATTTCGATAAAATACATATAGATGATCGCCTAAAAGAAAGAGTACTATCTTCTTCATATGTTGATGACAACGACTTTAAAAGTGTAATTAAATATTTATGGGAAAACACCTCCTATCCTCTACCTGGTGGAGAGTCAAATGTTACTGCTTTAAATAGGGTATTAGATTTTTTAAAAGATTTAGAACATAAGTACTCAAATCAAACAATTCTAATTACTTCTCATGGTAATATTATTGGAATCTTACTCAACTATTTTGATTCTACTTTTAATTACAAACAATGGGAGGAGATGACATTTCCTGACTGTTATATAATTAATAAAGATTCCTCTATTAAGAGAATTATGATATATTGGTGAACCCCCTCTTTTTTCCTGAAAGTGAAAAAAGCAAAAGCTGATAGAGGTGATAATAATTGGCGAGTTCTTCTGAGCAAGTCAGTGTCTTCTCAACGACTTCATGTGGACTTAAGGTTTGACAAAGGGTCTTCGAGTGAAATGAGTTACAAGATAACTTACGGCTGTCCTTTTGGAAGTGTCTCCAGTGATTTTTTAAAGTTCGATAAGGTAGCGACTTCTTATCAAACTGGTTCATAATGGCAATTCTTGTCTTTAAAAAGGTTCGACCAAGGTGCTGGATGATGTGGAAACGATCAATAATGATTTCGGCATTTGGGAAAAGCCTTCGAGCTAGTGGCATATAGGCTCCTGACATATCCATCGTTATAAACCGTACCTTTTGGCGTACTTTCAAAGGATACTTCAAAAAGTAGTTTCGAATAGTGGTTTGACGGCAATTATCAAGGATAGTTATGAGTTTGTTAGTCTCATAGTTTTGAGCCACAAAAGCGAGTTCACCTTTCTTGAACCCAAAATCATCCCAGGACATAACAGTCGGGAGTTTGTCATAATGTTCCTTGAAAGTAAACTGGTCAAGTTTACGATAGACAGTGGACGTCGACACACGAAGTCTTCTGGTAATATCTGTTAGTGATACCTTTTCAGTAAGGAGCTGTGCAACCTTTTGCCGGACAAGGTTGGAGATTTGGTGGTTTTTCTCAACAATTGATGTCTCAGCTACCGTGACTTTCTTACAATTTTTACACTGGAAGCGACGCTTTTTAAGACGT
>NZ_KV810616.1:0-62235 GCF_001812855.1 Streptococcus sp. HMSC072D03 | reverse complement strand
TCCCCACGTAGCCATTTCACCAAGAAAGGCTATAGAGAGTACCTTGGTAAATCAAGGTATGTCTCTAAACAAGAGCCTAAAGGGGAAATTGTCGAGATGATGGATCTCGAGTTAGTGTTTTAGAAAAAGGAGAAAAACAATGAGAAAATCAATGACGAAAAAAATGAGAATGGTTGATACCTATTCTCCAAAACACTTCAGAACAAGCTCTACTTACAGAGCAGCACGAAAAAAACAGAAAACGGCAACAAGAAAGTCGTTCTTTGATGAAGAGGGCATGATGGTCTCTGCTTCAGAATGGGCTACTTTAGTTCTTTCTGGGGAGGTAAATCCTAAAAATTCATGGTCTAATGATCATGTTAAGGGGTATATCGATTATTTATCCCCACGTAGCCATTTCACCAAGAAAGGCTACAAAGAATTTTGTGGAAAAAGCCATAAGTTTTCTGATGGATTAGATGAAGGGAAAATCGTATTCCTCGACATTGAAGTCGTAGCAGAGGATTAAGAAAGGAGAAAAACATATGCTTAATAAGGTAATTCTAACAGGCCGTCTTGTAGCTGATGCTGAGCTTCACTACACACCGTCGAACAAGGCGGTAGCAACGGCTCGAATCGCCTCTCCCCGTGATTTTAAAAATCAAAACGGAGAGCGAGAGACTGATTTTATTAACCTCGTCATTTGGGGTAAATATGCAGAGAATTTCGCAAACTGGATAAAGAAGGGCTATCTTGTAACAGTTGAGGGACGCTTACAAACTCGTTCTTATGAAAACCAACAAGGCCAAAAGGTCTATGTGACCGAGGTTAATGTGTCAAACTTTGACAACTTACAGCCTCGTGACCATAGCAACACCACTTCTCAACAAAGTCCAGATTTTGGACCTGCAGAAGGAGGCTTTCCTGGAGGTGGAGAACCGTTAGATGCTTCTATGTTTGAAAATATTCCTTTCTAGATAGCAAGGTCTTTAGAAGAAAATAGAGAGAGTTCAGTGATACTGAGCTCTTTTTGTTTATGAAAGGAGAAAAATGCTAGAAGTAGAGTTACTTCCTCCATTAACGGAGGATAATTACTACCAAGATAGGCATTACATGTCCACTTCTCGTTTTAAGGAGTACATCAAATGTCCCTTAAGGCAGGAAGTCGTTGACTTGGGTTTTTGGCCTGAGAAAACAGAGACAGAAAGCCTACTTGTTGGTAATTATGTTCATTCTTATTTTGAGACTAAAGAAGCTCATGAAGCTTTCTTGGAAATGAATCAAGATAAGATCATAAGTCAACGAGGAAAAACCGCTGGCCAAGTAAAAGCCCCTTTCAAACAAGCAGACAAGATGATTGCTGCTTTAGAAAAAGAGGAACTTTTTAATCGTTTGTATCATGGTACGGATGATGAAATGGTGGAGAAAGAACGGATTATCACTGGTACGCTAGAAGGGATTCCATTCAAGTGTAAAATTGATAGCCTTAATCTTTCAGGCGGTTATTTCATAGATTTAAAAACGATGGAGAGTCTTCAGTCGGAAAAATATTCGACGACACTTCATCGTTATACGAAGTCTCTTCTCTATAACATAGTAGAATATCAGTATACGCTACAAATGTACGTATATCAGGAGTTGCTGAAGCAAACCTACGGTTATGAGTTTACGCCTTATATTATGGCAGTTTCAAAAGAACCCGTTCCCGATAAGGAGTTAATTCTAATCGATGATACTATTATTGAAATGGGGAGAGACATCTTCTATGGAAATGTTAAAGCACTTAAAGATGCTTTAGCACATAAGTCTGTCGAAGGGTGTGGCCACTGTGATTACTGTTTAACGAATAAGTCGTTAACAACAGCAAAAACAGTGGCAGAATTTTTACAACAATAAACAGGAAAACAGTGGTTTAAAAAGCCGCTTTTTAACATTTAAGGAGAAAAACAATGACTGAAACTATGTTGAACACAACCAATGAAAAAAACTTAGTAGCTGAGCTTATTGAAGTTAAAGTAGCTCTAGCTAAGGCTGAAATGCAATTAGAATGGGCTGAACAAGCTAAAAAAGAGTATTCTAAACCGGAGCCAGAGGTTATGGCTCCATTGTTTGAGGCTTTGGCCAAGGCTCAAGCTGAGTTTGAGTCGGTAACTGCGACAAGTAGAGTCACGTTTAAGAACGTTGACTTTAAGTTCGCACCGTTATCCGATATCCTAGCGGCTGTACGTCCAGCACTCAATAAGTATGGTCTAACTTTGACTCAGCAAACCAAACATATTCCGTTTGGTAATGCTAACGGAGTCAAAGTCGTGACAACATTACTTCATGAAAGTGGTGTCTCTTACGACATTGAGTCGGTTCCTGTATTCTATAATGTCAATGACATAAAGAATCTAGGAGCTCAGGTGACCTATCTGAGACGCTACGAGGTCAAAACACTTCTTGGCATTGAGGCTGATAGCGAAGAACTGGATATGGACAATGTGCCCAATGTGACAAATCATTCGCAATCAGCTCAACAGACTGGTAACTATGGTAGCAACCATAATTATCAGTCAAATGCTCAAGCGAGAACACCTCGCAAACCAACGGGTGCCCGCTATGGAAAGACTGCTCAGTCAGCGTCGCTTGCTACTTCTTTGAGTAGTAGTGAACAGACATCTCTAAGTGAGGTGACATCAGCTAACAAAGTTGCAAGTGATAGTGTATCACAAGCAACTAGTGAAGCTGAGTCATCTTCACAAATGAGTGAAACAGCTACACAGCCAAAAGGGACAATAACAAATGTTGATAACGCTGAACAACTGATTCAAATGGTTGCTCGTGGTGAAGAAGCTGCATTGTCTCTTGGAGCAACAGAAAGCCAGTTGCTTGAGTGGTCTCAGATCGGAGAAAGTCAAGGGTTGACTGTTCAACTCAAAGCTTTGTCTGATTTTGTTTCTAAACAACGTCAGCAGGCACAACAACAATAGTAATAAAGTGGTCAAAAGACCCCTTTTTATATTAAGGAGAAAAAATGGAACATATCTTTGAACTTTTCAATACGAACATGACTTATGCTCAACAGCAAGAAGTATGGTATGAATTCTTTAATCAAACACTCCCAGAGTGGTTGTTTATCGGATTTATAGCTATTCTAGCTTATATTGCGTTATGCCATATATTACGAAATAAGCTAATTTTCAAGCTACTTGTAGTAATCGTATTTCTGATCCCAATTCTCTTTGTAGAAGGGATTCAGCATCTATTTCGTAGTTGATAAAGGAGGAGAAAAATAATGATACAAATCATTTGCTACAAAGATGGAGCAAGAAAACCCAAGGCACATACAAAGCCTATGGGTATTATAAATAGTCTGCTTATTAAGCTCGGCTATCGCACTAGCATTAGCTATGCGACTCTTGAAGAACTCGAAAAGCTTGAACTCATGGGGATTAACACCATGAGTGAAAAGCAAGAGGGGGAGAGAGTATGGCTCATCGTGTATGACGATACTCACCCATGTAAGTCCTATACTAATGAGGATGTAAATTATTACAAAGAGTTCGGGGACTATTTTGCTCCCCGTGAAAAGCGTCGTGCAATTTGTCGAGCCTTAATTATGAAGGCGAATGCTATTGCATGATATTAACAACAATAAAAGAAAATGGTCCTAGGGCCATTTTTTTGAGGAGAAAAAACAATGACAAAAAAACAAAAAGCGTTGTGGTTGCAAGAGCACTACAAGAAGTACTCTCTTAACTGGTACTTAGAAAACGAGAGCAGACTGAATGCGATTTTTAGAAAAGTCTATAATCGCTACATGGCTGACCTCAATGCACGCGCTTCGAAAGCCCAATTGTCTCATATTGAGGACCTGGGCAAACGTATGCGAGAGGTATACGAAGATGTCTACGGTACTAAGTTTGATAGCGATTGTCGCTTAGACCGTGCAGAGACGAATCGGAAGGTGCAAGCTATCCGCTCTATGTGGGTAGTAGCACCAGCCTAGGAGGAGGTAGTTATGGACAGAATAAGTATCCTACTAGAAACACTTCCTCGAGAAAGTACCATTTCGATTTTGTATAAGGGAGGTACTGCTGTTGTAGTTGCAAGGGATAACCAAGAGCGTTTGCTTTTTAAAGTAACAACAACAGTAGCAGTAGCAATGCAACTACAAGCTGAATGGCTTGTAGTTTAACACGTAAAGGAGAAAACAATGACTGATAAAAAAATTACTAGGAGACAAGTAAGGCATCCTAGGGATTTTCGTGATAGAGAGCTATTCAAAAGGGCTTTCAGTCACTGGATCCCTTCAGAAAAGGTGGATGCCTTGTATTCTGAATTGCAAGGAGATGCTAAGAAGGTATGTGAGTTAAGCATCGAGGAGTTAAAACATTATGGATTAACTCAGAGAGATGCTATTGCCTTTCTTTCAATGCTTGAACTTTTCAAACGTTCAGAAGGTGAGGAAGAAAAGCCAACTTGTGTCACTGGGACTGGATATTTTGCTCAAAGTATCCAAAAAGCCTATGGACATAAGAAACAAGAACACCTAGTAGTGTGGTACTTGGATGTGCATTATAACGTTATCGAGGAGCGTGTAGTTTTCATTGGTAGCGTTCATCGTAGTATGGCGTGTCCAAGAGAGATTTTTCACTATGCAGTGAAGAATTTAGCTCGCTACGTGCTGGTAGCTCACAACCATCCCTCTGGAAGTGTATATCCTTCAAGTAACGATATTAATGTTACTGAGGCCCTTGAAGATGCTGCAAAGCTCTTTGAGATGGAGGTCTTAGACCATGTTATCGTAACGAAGGATAATTACTATTCTTTTAGAGATAACGGAAGAATGCGTTGTTTCTAGGAAAGGAGAAAAAGAATGGGAAATATTTCTGTTGCCTTTGGCAATGTTACTATTTCCGCACCAACATATTCAGATATTGAGGTGCTTGTGGCTACTCATAGAGTAATCAATGAAAAAGCTTGGAACCCAACGACTATAGAAGGTTCTCCAAGTGAAGCGGATTGTATCACAACTGAAGAAGGATTTGTCTCAGTGACACTTCCTTTTACAGCTTGTGGGAACTGGAATATTCGAGTTAATATCGATAGCTTTTTGCCTAACATCTTAAAGCAAGATAGCACTCTTAGTGATATCCCAGTGTCTGCTACCTTTGATTATGTGGATGCAGAGTCTGGCGTGAACTTTATTTATAAAGCAACCGTTATGACTCGCAATGTCCCAGGTAAAGGGGTAACCACTGAACTCTTAACTGATGAAGACCTTGGAGATTATTCCGAGTCTTATCTGAAAGAGTTAGAGGGAGTCTATGAACAAGAGCTAGCTCTAGCAACAAGTATCACAGTCTGAAGAAAGGTGTTATAATAAGATGAAGAAAACACTAGAGAGGATGATGGCCATGAAAGAGACATTCTTTTGGGACTTCAGTCAAGAGGATATCTCGACACTTTCTGATTTGACATCAGAGGGCTTTGAGTTTGATTGGACGGCCATAAGTTCTCCCAATGCAATTACCAGTGGTTTTGTAATTCAAGGTGAGGTTTCTGGAATGATTGAGTTCACTCCTGAGCCTACTGATTATTACAATTTTATCCATAAGCTGGAGGTGCGAATGGATAAGAGAAACCAAGGGATTGCAGGTGTCTTGCTTGCTTATGTAGCACAAGACGCTTTCAATCGTGGCTTTGAGGGGTTTATGATGCTGATTTCAAAGACAGCTCTTCGAGACTTTTATGTTAGTCGGTACGGAGGCAGTCGTATTGGAAACACTAACCGAGTGATTTTTAATACAGCAGCATCTCAGGGACTCATTGACCGTTTTTTGAAGGGAGGAGTAGACTAACCATGAGAATTGTACAGCAGTTCAAAAACGATTGGAGGTCGTTAGGCTTACCGGAAAAACCATACAAGACACCAGAGGAGATTGAAATGATCAAGAATGGTAATCTTGTCTGGGCTGCGCGTGTTGAGCAAAATTTGGGGCGTAAGTTAACCCCAAGTGAACTCGATGAGATGCAGTGGTGAGCCACAAAACAAATTACATAGTACGTTATACATCGTATATCGTACATAGAAGAGAAAGAGGAAGGTAGTAGCCCTAGGCTACACCTTCCTCTTTTTCTATGGAGGAGAAAAACAATGACAACTTTATCAACAAATTTACTAGGAAAAAAACTGTTAGATGTTAATGGTTCATTCTCAGGAATGACCTTGCATCAGTTTTTGAACGAAACTGGGAATAGCCATCTTTTTATCAATAAGGATGGAATGGTTGCTATCAATACCTTGTTAGAACAAAGTGGGTTAATGCCTATTTCTTGTGATGAGGCATTGGTGGCAATGGAAGACTTAAAGATGACTAGTTTAAGGTCACAATTTGGGTTTTTCATTAAACCAACCCAATATAAACGCCAAAATCCAGAAGTTTTGGTGCGTTTGGGAAACAATCGTAAGGTTGTATTCCATCGCTATTACTTTGGTAATGGCTATATGGCTAACCTGGTCTATCAGGTAGAAGATGATCAGATTGAGTTCTGCCAGTCTTCTGTCTTTAAGAGCTGGGATAATGGTGAGTATCATATTACTTATGATACGCCAGTAACAGAAGATGTTGAAGACATCAACACGCGCAAGGAGTTGCTTTCTTTCTTACGTCGTGTCGAGGAGCTTCCTTCTGTTAAGTAGTGAAAGTATGGCAACCTAGTTTCTAAAATAAAAAAGGAGAAAAACAATGACAAAACAAATTTTCGTTTATAAAAATAAAAAAACACAAGAGGTCTTTGCAGATCTTTTTGCTAAGGACCTTCTTGAAGGCGTTACAACTTTCCCTCGGATTGATAACGCTCAATCCTATTCATTCTTGGAACTCTCTTGTCTTTATCTCAAGAGAATTCTGGAAATGAAGCAACGTAGGGTTCAAACCCTATTCGTTGAGGGAAAACCCGAACCAGCACTTGCTTCAGCTTTGTTGCAAGCACGTGCTATGGGACTTAATGTTGTCATCAAATTGAAGACAACTGAAAGCAATAGCGAGACTCAAAAAGGGCTCAAAGAGCTTGGTCTTGAGGATGTTGTAATGGCGTGATTTGAATAAAGAAGGAGAAAAACAATGACAATAATGCATCAAGGATTGTATTATATTGAGAAAGTTCATCAAAATAATCGTAATCTTGCTGGCTTTCCGTCAGACTTAATCAATGAACGAATTTCAGCGATTATTGATAGCAATAAGATGGAAATGAAACACAGCTTGCGATACCGACCAGTTAAAAACGTGGTTTTGAATCGAGAGAGAGTATCTAATCTTCCTCCGATTGAAATCCCGTTTGAATCTTCACTTTATTATGATGTTGAAGAAATCAATCCTGGGTTATCCAAGCTAGTTGTTACAGTAGAACATGCCGCTGCCTTTCAAGAATCGGATATTCGCATGTTGGAAGCTCGCTTAACCATGTTACAACGGGCCAACGCTTGTGGTAACTTTTCCACAAGCAATTTCTGTAACAGATTTCCAGAGGAAATAAGAGAGGATCTAAGTCCTTTGGACCTTCTAGCTTGGGGAACAAAAGATATGCCAACCTATCTTTTCTGTATGTTAGAATCTGCATTAGATAGTTATCGAGGATTTTATTCCTTGAGGGACTTGATGGAGGATGCTAACAGTACCCTTCAGCAAGGCTATAGTCAAGCAGTGTATTGGCTCTATAGTGGAGTCAAAGGTCAGTACGAATATTAAAGGAGAAAAACAATGGCCAAACATAGATATACGGCAACATTTAAGCGTAAGGATGAAACCGTCTTTACGAAGACCTTTCTAGCTTCAGATTTGTTTGAAGCTGATGAACATGCACTACAGTATGCGACTAAGCGAGATATTCTCTATCTCGACTTAGGGCCTGCGGAAGAATAGAAAATTCAAAAAATGAGGTAAAGTTATGAATACAAAAATTTATAAGAAAAAATATCTAATCTTCGGTATTATACTTTGTATCATTATTTTTTTAATAAATATTGTTCTAATTAAAGATTTTATTGATTTATTTTTTAAATAACTTGAAAATACAAGTACCAACTATTACGAATGGATAGTCAGTAGCAGATTTAGTTGCCTATGCTTTCCCAGATGATATAGCATTACATTGGGAATCTTTACAAAACTAAGCTAATGCTTACTGGTAGGAGAAAATAAAAAAGCACTTAAAGTTTAAAATGATATGATACCTCTTAAGTAGACAAGGTAAATACCTAAAATCTACTTAAGAGGTATTTTTATGTCTAGAAGAGAAAGATTCACCCCATACGAGAAAGAACAAGCTTGTCTCGATTATATTAATGGAAATCGTTCCAGATCTGAAATATGTAACTGTCTCCATATTTCCACAAGGACGATTCAAGATTGGGCCGCCATCTATAAAAAATATGGGATTTTAGGATTCACAAAGAAAACAAAAAACAGTTCCTATTCAAAAGAATTTAAAATGGAACTTGTAGAAAAATGTATTAGTGGTGAGGCTTCATCTATTGATTTAGGTCATCAGTATGATATTTCTTCAGGACTTTTAAGAAAGTGGATTAGGATGTATAATGCCAATATAGAACTTAAGGATTACAATCCAAAACAGGGGGTCTATATGGCAAAAGCAAGACGTAAAACTACTATTGATGAGCGTAAAGAGATTGTCAATTATTGTATTGAACACAATCGCAATTATAAGGAAACGGCGTCACTTTATGATGTTTCTTATAGCCAAGTGTATTCGTGGGTGAAAAAGTATGATAGTGATGGTGAAGAAGGTTTAGTTGACAAAAGGGGTCATCACAAACTAGATGATGAGGTTGATGAATTAGAACGTTTACGAAGAGAAAATGTGCGCTTAAAACGTCAGTTAGAAGAAAAGGATATGGCTGTTGAACTCTTAAAAAAAGTGAAAGAATTCGGAAGGATGTGAGGCTAGGGAAACAGCGCCACGAATCAAAATACTTAGCGATTGAAGACTTCAACACAAATAAAGGGTGGAGCATTAGCTGGATGTGTCATCAGCTCGGCATTACGAGGTCTGCATTTTATAAATGGAAACATAGAATAGTTCCAGAACAAGAACAATTAAACAGCGAAATTGCGGAATTAATTAAAGAATATGACGAACGTTTTTCACACATCTTGGGATACCGAAGAATGACCGATTGGATCAATCATTTCAATCATACGAATTACTCAAGAAAGAGAATTCACCGAATTATGAAAATACTCGATATTCACGCTTTTATCCGTAAGAAAAGGAAAAAATACAAGACTGCCAAGTCTGAAGAAACTGCAGAAAATAAGTTATCAAGAAACTTCTATACGACTGCTCCGAACAAAAAATGGGTAACAGATGTTACAGAGTTTAAGATTCCTAACTCTCATAAGAAACTTTATCTGAGTGCCATACTTGATTTATATGACCGCTATCCTATTGCTTTTGTCATAAGTGGTCGAAATGACAATCGGCTAGTCTTCAAAACATTTGACAAAGCTATTGAAAAAAATCCCACAGCTAAGCCTATATTTCACAGCGATAGAGGGTTTCAATATACCAATAAAAACTTTCAAAAAAAGCTGAAAGATACTGATATGATTCAATCCATGTCAAGAGTAGGCCATTGTATTGATAACGGACCAATAGAAGGTTTTTGGGGAATTATAAAATCGGAAATGTATCAGATGTATGAGATTTCAGATGAGGCCTCCCTCCGATATGCCATCAAAGACTATATCCGATTTTACTGTCAAGAGCGTCCACAAAGCAGATATGACTGTAGAACGCCTTTGGAAGTCAGAAACGCTGCCTTAACATCAGAACATCCTTTGTCATACCCAATCGCTAAGAATAACAAAATTGAAAAGTACAAGTCAAAGTGGTCTGCATAAAAAAACAGCCGTACATTTATTTTGTACGACTGACCTTCAAAAACAGACACTTTTTTAGATATTTAACCTGTCTACTTGACAGGGGGCATATCAAAAACTTTAAGTGCTTTTTTTGTTACTTTTTGATTTCTTTTACGAATAGATATATTGTAGAAAATAGGAGGTATATAAAATGATGACATATGATGAAGTAATGGAAGCGATAGAAAGAGGGTTTATCAAGGGCGATAAGATCAGTATTGTCCGAAGAAATGGGAAAATTCATGATTATGTCTTACCAGGAGAGAAAGTAGAACCTGGAGAAATAGTGACAGAAGTAGACTTAGAATCTGTACTTGAAGAATTGAAGGAGTTCTAGAAATGATGCAACTTTTAAGTGAACTAGCTCCTCTGGTCTCGCAAAAGAGTTACAAGAGTGATATAATATCCCTATTGAATAGATTAAGAGGAGACTAAAGTAGACAAATGGATTTTTCACTAAGCACAATAGGGCATTTTTTAGGCGATACACTTTTAGGAACTATTATTTGTATGGTGGTAACCTTTGTTATTGTCTACTTGAATATGCGAAAGATAGGCAAGTTGGAGATATCTTTTGAGGAACGTCAACAGAGAGTGATTGTTTTTGAGAAACAATTGAAATTAGTAGGTTTAGTTCTAGCACTCTTGGTATTAACTGGGTTGTTAAGACAGAGCTCAGGATTTATAATTGTTGTCAGCTTGTGCTTGTCGCAAACACTTATTGAGATGTCTCGCATTAAAGCAGAAAGATTATTTGGTAAGCAGTAATAGTAGTTTAGACACCATCTCATGATGGTGTTTTTTTATTGAGATAGACCATTCTGATAAGGCAGTTTGCTTTCTGTTAAATCTGGTTGGTAGCATTTACGATATTGGGGTGAAAAAAATTTAAAAAAAGTTAAATAAAAGGTCCTCTGAGCTTCGAATACAAGACCTGTTATGATATACTTATATCAAGGTTAAGGAATGAGGTTTCTCCCCTCTCCTTAACCCGACCATTGTTGTTGTAAGGTTAGACGAGATTTCTCCTCTCGCATCTAACATAATCTATTAACTTCTATTAGTTATGAATTAGGGACCTCCCCCAAAGCATAACTATCCTTTCTGTTTTTAGTGTTATGAGGTTTCTCCCCTCGCTGTTAAACTAAAAATAGTCATTGTTTTTCTTCTCCAGAGAAATTTCTCTTGGGAAGAGAGGTAGTCCATTGAGGCCTGCCTCTTTTTTTGTTGTCAACGAAACTTATTTTAAATAAAAAAACCATTGGAACAACAGGGAGTCCCAATGGTTACAACAACAATATTTTCAAAAAACAATGACGTTTTAAGAAAAAGAAGATATGGAGAAGAAGGAGAAAAGCAACCTCTCCATAAAATTCCCCGAAGGGAAAAACAATGACTGTGTTTAGTAGTACTCCTAAACACATTTTTAGTATAGCTTATTGATGGGGTTATTTCAAGGCAAGGAAACCAGAATAAGGGGAATTTTATCTCAAAAGTCAACCTATGTCACTAGGTTGCGACACCTATATAAAATAGCCTATCATGGCTTCATGGTAGAATTTAAAGATTATGAAAATACACAAGGGCTCGAAGAGCTAGAAGGTTGGCGGTATTTTCCGATTAGAGCAGCAAATAGGATTAAGTCCTTCTGGGAGAGCAACAGCGTTCTCTCTTACTTGAGGCGACATCGGTTAAAACGAACGATGATCATTAGTTATGCATTACTGGGAACTATGGTATGGACGGCTACATCTGCTTATTTCTCTCCAACCCGAGTTACTTACTTAGAGTCACAACTGCAGGCAACACAATCATTTGGTAATGGCCTTGGAAGTATCACAGCAACCTCTATGACTTACTCCTCTTCAAATGGATTGGTCGTTATGGAGTTGACAACATCAGATGCTACTAGTGCTATCAAAAAAGGGATTAATACTGAAAATCTTGATTGGCAGGTTTTCTTGCCAAGTAGTGTTAAGAATCCTGAAGCAGTGACCTTAGAAGTCATTCCGTTAACCGGAGATAAGGTGTATCTGGTCATGCGTAATGTGCCTTCAGATTATACGCTCATGGTTATTCGTGCGACAAATAAGACACCGAACTCAAACAGTCTCAAGATTGACGTTCAAGAATACAATGACTACTTATCATCAAGTTCTAATGACGCATCAGTTTCTAAGCAGAATAAACAAAAAGATAAGGAAGGTAATAAGAACTACGTTGATTTCTTTGTAACTCCTCAAAATGAACTTCTCAAAAACAAATATGTCAAGAATTTGTCTCGTGAGAAGTTTGCCCTCAATATTTTTGAAGAGGAGTTGAAATATCAAAAAGGTCAACGAAAAGAACTCTTGGCTTCTGCAAAAACACTTGATGACAGTGTCAAGGAAGATACTAAGACATTGGAGCAGTTGAAGCGTGAGTCAGAATACTTGGTCGGTAACGAGTTAACCGATAAGCAGAGTGATATGGAAGCTATCGAGAAAAGTATGGACTCTAAAGAGAAGGACGGAGCGAAAGCGCGTGAAAATGCTGCTTATGTTCAGACAATCATTGAACAGATTGAAAAAAATATCAAAGCAGTTAAGAATGGTACTTACAAGTTTAATTCACCAGTACGTTCAGTAAAACAAGATATTGGGGAATAAATATAAAAAGGAAAGAAAGGACTTTATTAACGATTATGACAATTGACGAACAACGCTATTTACTTAACCAGGACTGCCTATTGATGAAATATCAGCGAGGTAACGCGATGAATGAACCCCTTCAAATTTTTAGAGGGAAATGGGCAGACGGTTTAGAACGCCTACATCAAATCATTGATAAAGAAGTTGGTTGGAAGAACTTTCGTAGTTTTGTCTCAAGTAACGTAAATCATGACTCTGAAACATCCATTGAGGTAGTTAAGACACACTTAAACCAATGCCGTATTGAATGTACGGACCTTTTGGATATTGATTTTGGAGAGAAAGGTTCTATTTGTATTCAGAGGGATCAAGTGGAGCTTTTGACTGAGAAATTCCGTTATTTCCTTTATTTTGAAAGTAATATTCAACCAATGATGGATATTGACTTCTAGGAGGTACTGGATGAATCAAGAAGAAAATCAACAACAAGAGGGGAGCTGGGGACTGCCTCGTGGTCTTTACACGCAGGTAAAGTACTACGGTGTTCCGGTAATGAAAGCCTTCATTATAGTAGGGAGTTTTGTTTTTCCGCTACAATTCAGGGATATATTTTTCCCTAGAGGGCAGGAGCTGAAGTTCCTAATCAATTTACTCTGTACAATGACTTTAACGATTTATTGGATGATCCCTTCTTCGTCTGGTGGAAATAAGTTCTGGGAATTTATTCATGCACACCGTCGGACAAAGAAACGTTATTATCCAATTGATAAGAACTGTTACCCAGAGTTGAGAGATGATGGCTCGAAAAACCGTCGCTACTTAATGGATAAGGCTGCAGAACGTTTAGGAAGGAAGTATAAATAGATGAAGGAGAGGATTAACCATAATCTTAGTAAGACTCCTTATATTGACAAATACACAACAGACCTTACTGAGAAAATCAGACCCAAGCGTCAAGATTTTGTGGCTTGGGGTAGACAAGATGAAATCAGACAAGTCTTTATCTCACTGAATCGATTAGAAAAAAACTCTCCTGTACTAATTGGTGAAGCTGGTGTAGGTAAAACAGCTATTGTAGAAGGAATTTGTGCGGATATTCTTAACAAGAAAGCCCACGTCCCAACACGTTTCCAAGGTAAGCAGGTTAAGCAACTAGAATTATCTGCTATCCAAGGGAAAGAATTTGACCATACAGGTAAAGAGGTGAACATCATTGCCAAAATGGACGGATTGATTAAAGAGTTTATGGCTCATAAAGATGAGTTTATCCTCTTTATTGATGAAGTGCATACCATTATGGGTACTGGGGTTGAGGGAAGTGCTCTTGACGTCGCTAATAGCTTGAAACCAGCCTTATCTCGTGGGGAAATCTATCTTATTTCAGCCACTACAGCTGATGAGTTTATGATTATCGAACGAGATCCAGCGATGGAACGACGTCTGCAACCAGTTTACGTTGATGAACTGGACAAAGAGGCATCTATTTTGGTCTTGAAAAAACGTCGTCCCAAGTATAAACGAGAACTTGATATTGAGATTCCTACTGATGCCATTAAGGCAGCAGTAGAATTATCTATTCGTTATGTCACGGATAAAATGCTTCCGGATAAAGCTATTGATATTATTGATGAAGCTTCAGCGACTGCAAATATCGATGGGAAATCAGAGATTACCTTAAAAGATATTGCGAGTGTCATTCACCGTAAAAAAGGTATTCCTATGGAAAGTCTACTACGCACGTCCTCAACTCCAGTGGATTTTGCGGAAGGGATGCGTGCTGTTGTTAAGGGGCAAGACCATGTGATTCGAACTATAGCACGCCTTATGTATAAAGGTATCCAGGGTGGGCAGAACAAGCGAAGACCTCTAGGAACTCTTCTTCTACTTGGAACAACAGGTACAGGTAAAACTGAATTGGCGAAACAAGCAGCAAAACAACTGTTTGGTAGTGAAGAAGCGATGATTCGGCTGGATATGTCAGAATACATGACTGATAATGCTGTTGTTCGTCTTATAGGAAATGACGAGCGAAAAGGTGACTTAACGGAAAAAATTAAGAAGAATCCCTACTCGTTAGTACTATTGGACGAGTTAGAAAAGGCTCATCCAGATGTATGGGCTTTATATTTGCAAATGCTTGATGACGGGCATTTAACTGACGGACGTGGACGAAAAATCAATTTTAAGAATACGTTTATCATTGCAACATCAAACGTGGGGCATAAGCGAATCAAAGATAAATATATCACCTCTGGTCAGACCTTTACAGAAATGAACAAGACTGACTATAAAGAGTTCATGAAGGACATGAGAGACGAGTTAATCAAGATCTTTAAACGTCCTGAATTTATCAACCGTTGGAAAATTGAAGTGACTAATATCTTGACGAAACAAACCATTGATAAGATTGTCTATTCAAAAATGGCTGTACATGAGAGCAGTTGGTTTAAAGAGCATCATATCCTTATTAATTATGAGGATGTTATGGATGGTGACCAAACTATCGATGGCAAAAAATACTTCTATGAATATCTCAGTAGTGTCGGTGTTAGCCCAGAAGATGGAGCAAGGCCTTTAGAGAGAACTATTGATGAAGTATTAACTGATGAAATCTTTGAGCAATTGTATTTCCTTGGGCGAAAGCCACAAGATTACTTTATGGTTGATGTGTCTTTATCTGGACATGCACCAGGAACGTTTGCGTATGGTAACTCAGGTAGAAAGACAGTTCAAGATAGGCGTCAGACGCATATTAGTGTCAAACGGATACCTCCAGAGGAGTATGGTAACTATTTGCTTACTTCTTAAGGGGTGTCACTAGGTTGTGACTCGTAGATGGAATATTGTAGACTACAGATATTAAATTTTTAAGGAGGCTGTTTTGAAAGAAAACACATTTTTGAACAACGTGAAGACAAAGGCATCAACACTAGGAATGACTGCTTTGTTGACGTTAAACTCTGTATCCCTTGCTTTTGCGGAGCAAACTGGAGGAAATGCTGCTAACCCAGCTAATGAAGCAACAAATACGCTTAATGACGTTGCAGGTATGTTGCGTATTATATTCCCAGGAGCTGCAGTAGTATTCGGTTTAGTTGCTTCAGCTTTGTTAATGATGGGAGATAAGAAACGAACAGTAGCACTTGATTGGCTAATGTGGATTGCAATTGCACTATGTGTTGGTTCTGCGATAAGTACAATCGTTACTTATCTTTGGCAACCAAAATAAGTCTTTAAGAGGTATACTTTATGGAAAAAGAATTACTTACCATAAAGGGGAATCGCAAGGTATTGTTTCCCGATGCCTTGTTTCTTTATATTGAGTGGAAAGGAAATGCAAATCCTAAAAAGGATGAAGAGTTAGCAGATATCATTGATGACTTAGATACTGAATATTTCCCTAGTAATAAAAAGGAAAGTATTGCTCAAAGTCTACCATTCCTAACTTTTAAACAAGCAGAATTACTTTTTCGAGAAATCAAAAAGCGTTATTCTGAATTTACCTTAAAAGGAATTGCTCTTGCTAGTCAACCGATGGAACAAAATGGTCGTGTGACACGACCAACTACGGGAGTCCCTAGTATTGAAGGACAACCTCAGATTACCCCTTTTGTTATTACGAAAGATTATAAGGAACTCGTTACCCCACTTATAGAAGAAGCACACCGTGATAAACGGTTTGAGAAAACAACATATGAAGGCATCTCGAACTTTTTCAGTGGGCCTATGGGCTTACTTCCATGTTATGCTGAAAGTCTAGGCTTGTCTCTTGTTGATATGCCACCTTATCCAAAACCTGGAACGATTGAAGGAGAACTTCCAAATCGTCTTATGTCGAATAAGGATAAGCATAAACAATCAGTTGCTGGAGCCAAGAAACGGAAGGAGAAGACAGGCAGAGTGTATGAAGATGAAGAAGTAGGACCACCAAGTAAGTTGCCATTGATTTTGGCTATTGGCTCTTGTACCTTGTCGGTGTTCTTATTGTTGATGCTAATGGTCTATAATAGTAATTTCACGCGCGTGAAGAAAGAACTTGTATCCACAACAGATAAAGTTGAGCGTCTTACAATGATACAAGATCATGAACATGAGATTGATGTCATGGCTCGTTATTTTTTGTCATACTATTATTCAGGAGACAAGGATAAGCTTAAGGCTTACTTGGATAATAACGACGCTAAATTTACTAACCCAGAGGTAGCGACTGTTTCTAGCACAATGTTGGAGAAAGTTGAACTCGTTAAGAATGAGAAAGATACCTATGAGGTTACATACGTTATAGGTACAACGGATGAGGCTCAAAAAACGACAGTTCGTCGTGTTACTTTCAATGTTAAGAAAAAACCATCAGCTACTCAGGGTTGGGTGGTTACATCTGAACCGACAACAACAGCATTTGCAACTCCAACATCTCCTTCTACTGAAACTTCAGCTGAAAACAAGGAGGGATAACCTATGGGTGCAGAAGCAACAATTGAGATTGAACAAGGGAAGGTCTGGCCATCCCTATCAGATATGATCTCTCAATCGAAAGATTGGCCTAATGAAGTTGGTCCTAAAGGTTGGGGAGGTGACAAAGACAAAGAGCTATTATTGGCATCCTTTTATGCACAGTGGGACCAATACCTACATCCAACAACTGGGGTATTTATAGCTTTTGGCTTTATTCCCGAGATGCTTTCAAAAGGTATCTATAGCTTTAGTTATGCGATTGAGAAAGCATACCTCAACATGTTTAAGTTGTTCGGGATGTTTGATTATATTAGTCAATCCGATAGCTTTGTTGGTCAAGTTTATAAGTGGCTTCAAATCGTTGGGATTTCATTGTTTGTTCTGGTAACTCTCATTCGTCTTATAATGGCTATGGCAGGAGCACCTTTCAGGTACCGAGAATTCTTCAATCATATTATTCTGGTAACTTTTTCTGTAACTGCACTTCCGGTGTTCGCTTCAAAATTTGGTAGTGCTATAGCGAAGGATACCGTAGGACTAGCCTATTATGACATAACGGGTAGTGGTCAGAGTGTTTCGCTTTCTGTAACGCCATTTAGGGGCAATACGGTTGACCTCGAAATGCTGTATGCAATGGATTTTGATACAGATAAGTTAGGCTATAATGAAGATACTCATTTTATAGCGGGGGATAAAAACTGGAATACCATTTCAGATGGTAATATTTGGTTCACCAATTTTACTGAAACTTATGGCCCAACCAATAAAGCCATGTTGCAGTATTATTCTGGACGTGAAGGACGAGTATCCTCAATAACTAAGTTCGTAGGAGTGCGAGAAGACGGTTCGGTTGATTGGGGGCAACAAGTAAAAAATGGTATAGCCTTATCTAACCCAATAACTGCTCTTCTTCAAACTAGTAAAATATTTTTTACTGGTTGGAAAGAGGAATCTGAGTGGAAAGATAATCAGGCAAAATCACCTTACAATGGATTTTCTGATGTAATGAGATCTACGCTCAACACCATTCGTTATGCAGATGGCAAGATTGCTTATGCACGAGTCACTACGTCAAAATCAGGTTATTTCCTTGGTTTTGATAATACTGCTTTCTTACCAACTTATGCTCGCTATAAAGTTGACTGGATTGCACTGATAACTCAGCAAATCATTCTTTTACTTCTACTTATTGGATTGCTAGTGACTACGGTACGAGTAATTTTCAAAACGCTTATAACAGTGATTATTTCACCCCTAGTTTCTTACGCAGCAGTCGGAAATAGTATGAGAATCTTGGAGGTTTGGCAGGAAGTTATGACAGGAATTGCTGCCATCTGGTTCCAACTATTATTCGTCAAAGTAGCTCAATGGTTCTTAATTACTTATAGCGAAGTGAAACTCAATCTAGGTTCAGGAGCGTCTGCTGCTAAGAAAACTCTAGGTGGAAGTTTCTATGATGGACTAGATCCATTCCAACATGCCATTGCGACGATTGCTGTTTACCTTGGTGTTTATCTTGCAGTTTCTCAAGGTTCAAAAGTTTTGGAACGCTGGATAGGTATTGATACTAACCTTTCAAGTGGAACTAAGGCTGGAGTTGCTACAATGGCTGTTGGTGCGATGGCTGCTAATAAAATGGGTGGCGGTGCTAGAAACTTCGCTGTTGGTAGGTATAATCCAACTACTGGCAGACGAAATCAAAGTGGGTTTAACCGTCTCAGAAATAGTGTTAGTAGTGGAACCAGAGTTGGTGTAAAAGGACTTAAGAGTGCCGGAAGCGTGGTAGGGTCGACCACAAATGATATCAGACGAGGTGCTATGTCGGCTGCAGGTGCTACTGCAGGTGCTGTAGCTGGAACTTGGAATGCATTTTCTGATACGACAGATCAGGACCTTACTGCTTTTCAAGTAGCAAGAAGAGCGGTAGGGGTAACCGGAAGGAAACTATCAACTAGCACTAAAAATACGTTTAATAGTGCTATAAGTGGCGCAAAAGAAGTAATGACTTCCGGTAAGGGGGTTGTTGGGACAGAATTCAGGAATGTAGGTCAAGCAATTAAGAAGGACTTCTCAAGTAGTTTCGGAGAACGTTATACTAGTACTAGAGATAATGTCAATGATAGTATCTTGAATTATAATAGAGCAGAGAATAATGGTGCCGGAAGGGTAACGCCTAAAGGGAGTACGTCAAGTATTATTTCCCCTACTCAGAGATTATCAAAGAAGAATAGCTTAGATAGTGACAGTCGATTCCAGAAGTTTGATGCTGGAGAAGATGGAGAATTGTGATAACTAGTTTACAAAGTTTCGCTACAGTCTTGTAAGTTAAGATTCTTAGTCTATGTTGAGTATTGTAATTGCTATCTTTGTTCGGAGTATCAGACGACTACACTGTAAAGAAATGATAGAACGCCTATTCAGAACAGCCAAAAAATAAAAAGACAAACATCAAAAGAATGTTTGTCTTTACTTTAATCCTGTATGAGAAAGGATGGTTTTGACTTATAAACACCAACAGGGACATATTACGTATGTTCGTATAGAATTAGTTTAATAGGTAAGACAGTACTGAAAGGTAGTACAGTAACTCACAATTTAATCAGTATTCTGATAAATAATTCTTTTAACTTTCCTATTGATTCTTAGCCAATGTTTAATTCCTTTCGTTTGTTGGTGACATAAGTTTTTAAATCAATTACATCTTGAACAGTAGGCTCATAATTTTCAATCATTGAAGATCCGATAGCATACCAAACGGTATCAAAATCTGAATAATTATCAAAAGAAATTCCTAAAATTGTTAATTCTTCTTCATTTACATCAAAAGTCATGGCATACCTCCTTGTATATCAATATCATTGTACCATAAACCCTTTATATTTACATGAAAGATGGAGATAGTTATGATTGATTGAACTGTTGATAGGATATTTTCTTCATAAAAAACACCCTCAAAAATTAATTTTTTCTGTCTAACTTTTGGGGTACAGTTCAATCTGCTTGAGTTTTTACACATAATTATTGATAGCATCAAAACAAGGCTTGCATAACCTTGGGAATATTTGACAGCACCTTCATTAATTCCAGTCAGTAGTTATATTCTATAACATTTTACTTGTTTAATTGGAGCTGAGAGAAATTTGGTATCGTAAAAACGCTCACTAATTAAATAGTAGAGTCCTCTTATATACAAGATATGTGCCTTCTTGGATAGTTATCTGAAAGTATGATGATAAAGTGGTTGGTCATAAATTATTGATGATTCATGTGACAATCAGAAAAAGCCATTAGATTCATGACATTATAACTTTACCAATATTATGATAGAAATTTGATAACTGTATTGAGAAATATTTAATTGAAAATTCTAAAAATAAGGTATTAAAAAAGTAATTATGGTACAATATAAAAGAAAATCGTTTTTATCTTTTATATCGAATTTTTGCTGTTACTCACTAATTTGTGTGTTACTTATAGTATTATAGGAGTAATGATGAATAAGATTTTAGCCATTGATGATGACGAAGAAATTCTAAAACTTATAAAGACAGCTTTAGAGATTGAGAATTATCAAGTCACAACTTTACAAGAAATACAAGTACCAATAGTTTTTGATAAATTTAAGGGGTATGATTTAATTCTATTAGATATTCTGATGCCTAATATAAATGGAATAGAATTTTGTTATAAAATTCGTGAAGAGGTATGCTCTCCAATTATTTTTGTTAGTGCCTTATCTCATGACGATGAAATTATCCAAGCTTTAACCGTAGGAGGAGATGATTTTATTGTTAAACCGTTTAGTTTGAAACAATTTATAGCTAAGGTTAATTCTCATTTGAAGAGAGAAGAAAGAGCAAGGTTAAAGATTGAAAGAGATAAAAGGAGCTTTCCTCCTCTAGAAATTTATCTAGAGGAACGTATGCTATACATCGATAAGATCCCTTTAACTTTAACTTCTAGGGAATATGATATTTTGGAATTATTGTCTCGTTATCCCCATAAAGTATTTACAAAAGAAGAGATATATGAACAGGTCTATGACGAGGATGCGTCAGCATTATTTCACTCCATTTCAGAGTATATTTATCAAATTAGAATGAAATTTGCAAGCTTTGGAATTAATCCAATAAAAACAGTACGTGGGATTGGTTATAAGTGGGATGTCTAAAAAATATTCAATAAAAAAAAGAGTATGGTTAGTAGTTTTTGAAGTTTGTGCTGGTTTTTTTATTACAATTCTAATAATCTATATAATTTCATTTTCTTTCTTAAGGCTAAACATAGTGACGTCCCATAATATTGGAGAGGAATATCATTTTGAAGATAAAAAAACAATAAAACAACTGACAAACTATGCGGAATCTTTGGGACTAGATTATGTTATTTTAGATAATAAGGTAAATAAAATCATTAAGGGGAAATACATACCTAAAGAATTTTCTTTATTCAGAAAAGTTGTAGAAGAAAAAGATAACTTAATTTTGGACACAGTGCATTATGACTTCTATAACAATGTTGATTATAGTATTGTTATTAGATATAATGAGATGCCAGAATTTTCTAATCCTAAGTTTAGGGATGTTCCATATAATATGTTGACTTTTTATTTTCTAGGGTTAGGAATAATAACTAGTATTGTGGTTGCTTCAACAAGGTTTGTAAAAGAAATTTCTTCGAATTTTAAAGAAATAAAGAAAATAGCAAATAAAATGGGGATAGATAGATTATCTAAACAAGAAAACTTTTCTAAAATAACGGAATTTGATGATATCCTGGCAACCCTATATACAAAGGGAGATGGTTTGAAAAATTTGATTGATCGAGAAAAATTAGAGAAACAAGATTTATCATTTCAAATATCTGCTCTCTCTCATGATATAAAGACACCTTTAACTGTTTTAAAAGGGAACCTTGAGTTATTAGAATTAACGTCCTTAACAACTAGTCAACAAAGTTATGTTCTTTCAATGGATAATAGTATTTCTGTTTTTGAGAGCTATTTCGACTCATTGATTTCCTATACTCGGATGCTTTCAGAAGATAGAGGAGCAAAGTTGATAGTTGTTGAAGAACTGCTAAGTGAGTTACATTTTGAGGTTGATGATCTTTTGAATATAAACGATGTTGAATTTTCTATTGGGAATCACCTTGTAAGCAGTTCTTTTTATGGAGAAGAAGAAAATTTGATACGGGCAATATCTAATCTTCTAGTTAATGCAATTAGATTTACACCCTTTTCAAATAAGAAAATAGAGGTCATATTATCTGAATCGGAAACTCTCATTTATTTTGAAGTATGGAACAATGGTCCCCAGTTTAATGATAGTACTTTGAAAAATGGCACTAAATTGTTTTACACAGAAGATAATAGTAGAGGAAATAAGCATTACGGAATTGGATTAGCTTTTGTTAATGGTGTTGCTATTAAGCATGGAGGGCACCTTCAGTTGGTAAACCCAGCAAGAGGGGGAGCAAGTGCAATTTTATCCATTAAGAAGAAATAGATATAATTTAAAGTATTTGGACAGAAAATTGTAAGAAATTTTCTGTCCAAATGCTTTTTTTCTGAACAGATTCTGAACTTAAGATGACATAATGACATCGTAAATATATCGGACATATAAATAAGAGAGGAAATATAAGATGAAAAATACAATCAAAGATTTCGACCTAGATTTAAAGACAACTAAAAATAACTCTGATGAACCACTTGTGGGTAGTCGCTATCTTTGCACACCGGGTTCTTGTTGGAAATTAGTTTGTTTTACAACAACTGTTAAATAATTTAATTAATATAATTACTGTAGTTTTAGATAATCCGATATGTTTATAAATTTAGAGGAGTAGACTGTTTTTAGTTTGCTCCTTTATTGGTAGATAAGGAAGTTATATATGATTAAAAATCAACTGAAGAACTTAATGAAAACAATCAATCTTGTAAAAGAGGCAGGATTTTCATTGTTGTTGCTCTCGATTGGTATTAGTATAATTCAAGGAATCTTACCAATTGTTAGTATGCTATTGGTGCAAAATATGTTAAATATTATTACTAGTAGTATTGAACGTTTTCAAACATTGATGATTACTTTTATACTTTTTGTTGCTTTAACATTATTGACTACCATAGTTGGAGAAGTTGATGGTTATATTGATACTAAATTACAGATACTTTTGCATTATAAGATGAATCACTTGGTCATGCAGAAAACTGTAAAGCTAACATTAGCTGAATTTGAAACTCCAGAAATATATGATGATATTACACGTATACAAAATCAAATATCCTATAAACCATTTCAAATATATAAATCTATTATTTCTGTACTTTCTTCATTAGTATCATTTATTTCTTCCTTTATCATTTTGTTGAATTGGAAAACATCAATTTTTCCACTATTGATTATTCTTCCGGTAATTTCAATTTATATATACTTAAAAATAGGTAAAAACGAATTTGAAATGTTATATAAGCGGAGTAGTGATGAAAGGGCAAATTGGTACATAAGCCATATTTTAACACATGATTTTGCTGTTAAGGAATTAAGGTTAGGCATATTAGAAAACTATTTTTTAAAAAAATTTGACAAAAATAATCAACTATTTATTACTCAGGAAAATAGCATAAATAAATCTAAAATGGGAAATGGTATTTTATTGGGAATATTGGAGATTATGATAGAGTCAATAATAATGTTTCTTGCAGTTAGAGAGGCGTTTTTAGGAATAATTTTAATTGGAAATGTAACAACCTTTATTAGATCTTTGTCAACAATGCAAACGAGTACCAAAAATATAGTGAACAATATTTATTCCTTCTATAATGGATCACTGTACATGGAGTTACTATATGATTTCACTCATAGTGAGACTGAATACAATAATCTAAAAGAAAAAGTAGTTAACGATATTAAGTCTATCGAGTTTGAAAATGTTTCTTTTTCATATGATGGTAAGGAAAATGTGATAAATAACATAAGTTTTTCAATTAAATCAGGAGAAAAAATAGCAATTGTTGGTGAAAATGGTTCAGGGAAGAG
This sequence comes from Streptococcus sp. HMSC072D03, assembly GCF_001812855.1. Lineage (NCBI taxonomy): Bacteria > Bacillati > Bacillota > Bacilli > Lactobacillales > Streptococcaceae > Streptococcus > Streptococcus sp. HMSC072D03. The sequence continues at coordinate 38,196 of NZ_KV810616.1, read as the reverse complement.
TACTATTTTTAAATTAGTCTGCGGACTTTATGATAATTATGAAGGAAACATTTATATAAACGGTAATAATATTCGTTCAATACAGAAAAAATCATATTATAAGAGGATATCAGCTTTATTCCAGGATTTCTTGAAATACGAGTTAACACTTCGAGAAAATATTGGTTTAGGTGATTTATCAAAACTGTATAATGATGAGGCTTTAATAAACACATTAAAGCGTACGGGAATTGATTCAATATTTTATGAGAAAGAAGGAAAAACTAATCAGTTAGACTTAGAACAGCAACTAGGAAATTGGTTCGAGGACGGGAGACAGTTATCTGGTGGGCAGTGGCAAAAAATTGCATTGTCAAGAGTTTATCTTAAAGAAGCTGATTGTTATTTTTTAGATGAGCCTAGTTCAGCTTTAGATCCAAAATCTGAAGCAAAAATTTTTAAAACTTTTTTTGAATTGTCACAAAATAAGATTGGCATTTTCATTACACATAAGCCAAGTATTACTCAATTTGTAGATAAAATTCTATACTTGGAGAATGGTAATATAGTCGAGACAGGAAGTTTCAATGATTTAAATTTTAAAGGTAAGAAATTCAAAAACTTGTTAGATAAGGAGATTGGAATTGTATATGACACCTCAAATTGAACAAATTTTAGATTATGTTGCTGATAGATTTACGAACTATGAGCAAATAGTAGCAGAAAGTACAAATGAGACGCTAATTAGCATAGAATCTAAATACAAAAATACTTTTTTTGAAAAATCTTTAAGTCACGGAATTCCATCATTAATTCTAATGTATAGCTCGCTATATAAAGTAACTAGACAAGATAAGTATATGGATCTGTCTAACAGCTATATCAGTAAATTAGTTGAAATAATCTCCAAAGACGGAATAGAATCTCCCTCTCTCTATGCGGGGACTGCTGGTATTTCATTGGCAATTAGGGAAGCTAGTATATCAGGGAAATATTATACCAAGCTATTGGACTCTTTACATCGCCTATTGAAAGAACAAATTCAAGAAAAGTTGATTATAAGTTTATCAAATATAGATAAAGGGATTATTGATCCATTTGACTATGATATGGTTAACGGTTTTAGTGGAATAGCTAATTATTTAATGCTTGAGAGAGAATATTTTTTTGAAGAGTTGAAACAAATAGGAATGTATCTTTTGAAGTATATTGAGACAATTTTTAGTAAAGTGAAAAATTGTTCTATAGATTCAAAAATTGAATTTGATTTAGGTATTGCTCATGGAATAGTTGGTCCAATGTTAATATTGGCGAAGTTAAGATCAGAAAGAATCTTAGAAGATAATGATGAGATATTGAACAAGGCTATCAAGCTAGTATTTTTATATAGAAGAGAAGATAAACTATGGCCTGGTAAAATATATTCTGATAATATTTTGAATCGTGATTTTAAAAATCTCCCTACTAGGATGGCCTGGTGCTACGGTACTCCTGGTACATCACTTGCCTTATTTAAAATATGTCAATTGATGGATTTAAACTATACTGATAGTATTATCGAGAGTTTGATTGCTCAGATAACTAGTCCCGAAAAAAATATTTATTCACTGACAATGTGTCATGGACTATCAGGTGTTTCCTTTATATACGATTTGATTGGTAGAAGCAATTCAAATGTGAGATTAGTGAATTTTGCAGAGTGTTTACGCCAGGAAATAATAATACAATTCTCAGGTCAGAAAATATTTGGATATACTGATAGAGAAAAATTAGGAGAAGTAGAAATTGAATTTGAATCAGTTGGTATATTACAGGGGGTATCGGGAATTGTCTTATTTTTATTAAATCCTTATAGCGATGAGAAACTCTTGTGGGAAAGAATGTTTATTTAATTAAGAGAGGAGAACAAGATGTATAATGTATTTCCAAGAGGCATGATTCGTGTTCCTTTGCAAAAACAGGAATTTTATGAAAAAGGATATGATGAGCTGATAAAAGATAAAGTTTTTATGGAGCAACTTTTAGTTGCTAGTCCTAGTCTCTATCATAGTGTAAAAAATATTGATAAATGTAACGAAAAGAAAAAACAAAAAATAAAAATATCAATAAAAAGTTACGCAAAAAGGGCGGCATTACGTACTACTCCGTTTGGAATTTTTACCGCAATAAATGTAGTCGACCTGAAAAATGAAACAAACTCCAATGTAAAAAAAATTAGTTTTACTAAAAAAGCGACACCAGATTATCTTTGGATATATTCTTTGGTGAAATCTTATGAAATAAAGAATATAGAAGAACTTGCCTTCAAAATTAATACAGCAGCATTTATCCAAGGGGATAGATATGTATTACCATTTACAGTGAGTGAGTTTGAGGAAGATAGAAATATAAGTCTTTCAAAACCAGTTCAGATATTGATTGAAAAATGCCAGAAAAACTATGTGAACTATGAAGAATTGATAAAAATACTTAAAACCAGTTATCCGGAGATAGCTTTAGAAGTGCTAACATCATTTATTTACAATTTGGTTGAAAATGATTTTTTAATTTCAGATCTAAGACCACCTATTTGTAATATTAATCCACTAGATTATTTATTATCGAAATTGGAAAAGGGAAGACTAAAAAACGATTTACAACATTTAAAAAATATGATTGAGAATTATAATGATTTAAAAATAGGTGAGGGCTGTAATTTACTTCTTCAAATATTTGATGTCATGAAAAATATCCATAAATATGATATTGGTGGAAATTACCTAAAGGTAGATTCCATAGCAAATTTTAATGGTAGATTTGATGTCTTATCGGAAAAGTCTTTAGAGATTATAAAGCAGCTTGCAGAGATGTTTGTGAAGTTAAATAATAACGTTAAAAGAAGAGGTGGCAGGAAAAATTCACTTAAAGAATATCAGTTGAAATTTATTGGAAAATATGGGGAAAACTGTGCAATTCCTCTTGTAGAAGTAATAAATAAGGATGTTGGTATAGGTTTCCCTGATTATTACAAAGACGAATCAGGAGAAGCAATAGAGTTTAGTGATCCAATAATGCAAATGTTTGAAAAGAAATACGAGGAGGCTCTTTTAGATGGTAAAAGTATTGAATTTCGGTCAAAGGATTTACATGATTTTAAATTAAATCAAAATAATAGTTTAGAATCATTTGAATTAAATTTTAATATCAAAAAACTAAATGATGATATCAAGTTATATTTAGGTGCCAATATTGGTTCTGGTCAAGCTGGAAGAAGTTTCGGTAGATTCTATACATTAAGCGAACAATTGAAAACAACTATTCAAAAATTAGATCAGAAAAATTGTATGAATGTAGAGCTATCATTCGTTCCGAATCAGATAAGAATAGCGAATGTAATGCAAAATTATAGCACTGAAACCTTCAATACATCATTTTTTACAACATCATGGGATTCGACAAATGAAATTAGATTAGAAGACATCTATATAAGATATAGTGAAGGTAAGTTTCATTTTACAACAAGTGATGGGAAAAATGAATTGAAATTTACTATGAATAATATGTTGAATCCTGACAGCCAAAGTAAGGTACTGAGATTGTTGGTTGATATATCAGAGTTTGAGTATGGATTGTCACATTGGTCTTTATTTCCATGGGATATTTTAGCTCAGGAAAAAGTCTATATTCCTGAAATTTCGTTTGAAGGAATTACGATAGCTACCGCACAATGGAACTTATCAATGATAAGAGAACAGTTACTAACTAAAAATAAATTTATTGATAAAAAAGTTATTTTTGATAATTTTAGAAAAACATACAAGGTTCCAAATGACATCATTTTAAAATATGCAGATAATGAATTAAGGCTAGATTTATCTATGGATGATGACTTAGAGATTTTATTTAAAAATATCAAAAAATACGTATACGTTTCGCTAAGAGAAATTGAAAAAGGAGAATCAATTTTTAAAGAATATTTAGGTAACTATAACGCAGAAATAGTTGTTCCAATTATTAAAGAGATAGATAGAAATGAAAGCCATGAAACTAATTTAATCTTTAAAAATGAAATTAAGAGAACATATTTACCATTTTGTGACTGGCTATTTTTAAAGTTGTATGGTCCTAAAGAACGACAAAATGAACTATTAGGTTACTGGAGCAATTATTTTGCGAATATACTACCAAGAAATTATAATCAACCCAAAATGTTTTATATGAGATATTATGACACAAATGATCATATAAGAATGCGAGTAAATTCTCGTTCTTTTGAGAATAATTTTTCTTTATATTTGTCAGTAGTTCGTGACTTATTACCTATGTTGATAGAAAAAGGTATTGTCTCAGATATAGAGGTGAGTAGTTATAAGCCAGAGGTAAACAGATATGGGGGACCTAATTTAATACACTATGCTGAAGAAATTTTTTGCAAAGAATCTATTTTATTTATGAATCATATAATAAGTTTGTCAGAAAATGAAAGATTAGTTTGTGCTACATATTTAGTTTTATACTATCTAAATTATTTCTTCAAAGATGAAGTGACAAAGTGTTCTTTTCTCCTTGAGAATTATACTGGAAAATATAAGAAAGAATTTAAAAATTTACCAATTGATTTACCCATAGAGTATATGAAGAGTTTGAAGGGAGTAGCATCGGCGCTAGATAGATATGATTATTTCCAGGAAATGGATAAATATCTTACTTCTTATATGGAAGAATACAATCGATTCGATAGTACAAATGATCTATATAATACAAAATTTAATTTAGTAGGAAGTTTTTTACACTTATCAATGAACCGATTAAATGGGATTAATAGAGAATTTGAAGAGAAGGTATATTGTTTTGCTTATTACACACTAAATGCCCAACAGTATATAGAATAGGAGTAATCAATATGTTAAAAATACAAAACTTAAGAAAATCTTATGGTAAGAGAACGGTACTAGATAATGTCAATATGAATATTCCTAAGGGAAAAGTGTATGCTTTAATAGGTCCAAATGGTGCTGGAAAATCAACTATTATGAAAATTTTGACTGGTTTAATTAATAAAACCAGTGGTTCTATCACTTTTGAAGGTAGAGAATGGTCACGTCGAGATTTGCAGAAAATTGGAAGTATTATTGAAGAACCACCACTTTACAAGAATTTGAGCGCATACGATAATATGAAAGTAGTTACAACAATGCTTGGTATTTCAAATAGTACAATACTTCCGCTATTAAATAAAGTAGGTTTAGGAAACATTGATAGGAGACCAGTAAAGCAATTTTCTCTAGGGATGAAGCAAAGGTTAGGAATAGCTATCGCTTTAATAAATTCACCTAAATTACTTATATTGGACGAGCCTACCAACGGGTTGGATCCTATTGGAATTCAAGAATTAAGGGAAATTATAGAGTCATTTAAATCAGATGGGATGACAGTCATGATTTCAAGTCATATTCTTTCAGAGGTCGAACATCTAGCTGATTTTATTGGTTTTATTTATGAAGGAAAGATTGTACTGGAGAAGGAATATGATGGTTCTGAGAATCTTGAGGAGTTATTTAATAATCAAATTATATATGAAAAAGGGAGGAGATTATGAAACAAGTTTTTTTATCAAATTTAATTAAAATAAAGAATACGAGTATTTTTAGGTTAATTTTTATTTTCCCTTTCATTTGTGTCACTCTTTCTTTATTGTTTTCATCATTGGGTGGTAAGGAAGTATTAAGTCTAACTGCAGAAACCACCGTGAATCAGTGGGGGGTTATTTGGATTAATGTAATTATAGCTGTAAATTCCGCTTTGTTAAATAAGTTGGAATTAGATTCAAATAAGTATTCTGTTTATTTATCAAGGAATGTTAATTTAAAAAAGGTAGAATACGCAAGAATCATATTGGTAGCTTTTTTAAATTTAATAATTAGTATGATTTTAAGCCTAATACTTATCTTAATTGGTTTAATTTTACCCACACCAAGTCTTATTAGTATATGTAGGATGCTATTAACTATTTTATTGATTTGGTTGACAACATTATGGCAAATTCCATTTATTTTATGGCTATCAAGAAAAACTAATTTGTATTTTGCTATGATTATTAATACAATATCACCACTAATTATTGGTACAAGTTTTTCTCTCTTAGATACATGGTATTTGTTTCCTTATGATTGGTCATTGAAGCTACTTGAACCAATGACAAAAATGAGAATAAATGGTATACCTATTGGATCTGAATATATTCCTGATTATTCAATGATTTTCGTTTCATTTTTCTTAGGGATTACTTTTTTCATTTTATTGGTCGAACTATCTGCTATCTCTTTCAAAAGACAGGTTAAATAGTCATGAAATCATATATATACTCTAGTTTTTTAAAAATAAAAAACACTTCTTATTTGCTAGTACACATTTTAGCCGCATTATTATTTCCACTACTTTTGTTCCTATATTGGAATCAACGTGGAGGGTTACAAAGCAGGACGGTATTATTTTCTTACTTTCAAATAGTAGGAGTACTTCTTCCTTTTGCTTCTAGTATTGTGAATATTCAACTAAAAAATTTGGAGGAATCATCTGGGAAATTTAAATATTTGTTAGGGTATTCACAATCGAATTATAAGCCATTTTTTGCTGAATTGGTATTTTTGTGGTTATGTTATTGTATAGTTTTAATAGTTTCAATTACTATATTTATCTTTTTGTTGAAAACTATTGGTATAGTTGTATCTCTAAGATTACTTATTTTGATTAGTTTATTTTATATTATTTTGGGCTATATAGCATATATGCTTAATCAGATTATTAGTTATTTATTTAGCACAGGTGTGGCATTAGGTATTTCAATGATGGGAGTCATTATTGCTGCGTTTTGTGAAACGAGTCTCGGTGATAAGGTATGGTTTCTAATCCCATGGGCATGGTTTTTGAGAGTATCAGATACACTATTCAACCAACAAAAAATAGATAACACTCCACTTATGATTATATTTGTTATTTCTATCATAATAGTATTTTTTCATTTTTTACTATTTCAAAAGTGGAATCAAGACCGCTTGATAAGTGGTTAAATATGTTCAGTTTTCTATCTATAATTAATACAATCTAATTATGTTTGATTAGGAAATGGCTATAACATCTTATATCCTTGGATTTTATAGTATAATTTTAACATATATTTTCATAGATTTACTTTTAATGATGAAAATTTGAATCAATTTCAATAAACTTTTTAAAAAAAGTAATGACAGTTACGATTTAAAAAAATATATGTGTTACATAGGACATTTAATATAAAGTTTTATTTGACTAGCTACTTTCTTCCTCGCCGTTTGGAGTCTGGCCAATATAAAAAAGAGAGGCAGCCTTGGACTACCTCTCTTAGATTATAGACAAACTACTTTTTCAAAGGTGGTTTGTTTTTTTATTTTCTTAACATAATAGCATCGGCTGAATAGGTTTCCTCTCATTATTTCTTTGCCATGAAGAATAAGAACAATGGATTGAAAAGACTGATGATGAATAGAATAATACCACCTACAATCAATAAGCCAAACAATGGATAAAAGAAACTAGAGATAGCTCCTAAAAAGAGGCCTATAGAACGAATGATGCCATGAAGTGTCATAAATAGACAAAATAAGGCAAATATAGCGGTTAAACTCATCGAGAATTTCAACCAAATCAGTTGTGCAGTTTTGCCTTTGAATTCGAACAAAAAAGTGGCAAGGCAACAGCCCATGGCAATAAGAACCGAAAGTAGTAGCCATTTAAACGAGGTCCAAGTGCTTATATAAAGTGAAAAATAAAAATCTTGTAAAAACTCTAGCATCCTAAAACCCTCCTAAAAAAGATTATTGCGATTGTATTTATTTGATTGTAACAGTTTTTAAGTAGCTAGACAAGGACAGAGAGCACTAAATAGAAGTGATCAATCAAAATCATGGAGAAGTATGAGTAGCTAATAGGTGTCACTGGGTTACGAACACCCTATAGTGTTTTGTAGAATAGGGAAGAATAATGTTTATGGAGGAAATCATATGCCAGGTTTAATTGAAGAACCAGTATTGACAAAAAAAGAACATAGAAAACGAAATAAAGAGCATAAAAAACAAAAGAAAGAAGAGGCACGGAAAAGAAAACAAGCGAAGAAGAAGGAAAAACAAACACAATATGAAAGTATCGACCTTGGTGAACGTGCCGGAGAGGAATTTGTGTATGTTCCACTCAATAAGAAAAAACGTAGAGATTTCTTAGACACTGTTGCGATAACTGATGTGAAGTCTATCCTATATGGCTATCCTAATCAACCGATACGATTAGCTAATGGCTATTCAGGATATGTGCAGATTTTTGAGGTGTTTGGGCAAGATATTCAAGCGATGTCTAATGAAGAACAAGCAGCCATTAAGGTAGGCTTCACTCTTTTTCTGTCTGGTACTGCCTTTGACATGATGATCCAGACAACAAAATTGCCAACAGATGTCTCAAGTCAATCTAACGAATTGCTACGTCTGCTAGATGAAGTCAAACAAGAACAGAACGCTCCAGAATTGATTATCAATGATGGTGATGATCTTGACACAATTTCACGTAAAGAGAGACTTGTTTATCAACTTAGACAAAGAGAAGATATTTTGAAAACAAAATATCTCGTCCAACAAGTCATTGCGATCAATCAACAAAATATCGAGTTCTTTATTTGGGTGTTTGGAGATACTTTGGCTGAAATTGATTCCAATACACGTACCACACTAACTATTGCTTCGAGCCACGGATTTGCCCCTAAAGTTGTATCTGTCGAAAAGAAGGAAGAGTTGTTGACTCAATATTACAACTTTAATGATTCACTGAATGTTTCGCCTAACCAGTATTAGAAGGAGTTTACATGGATTTAAGTTCACGAAAAATCAAGAAATATATTCGAGAGGGTTATGACCTCAATCTTATTAGTAGGATTCAAAGTGATATTCCAGATTTTAAATATGATGATAGATATTGGAGACAAGCAAACGGTTATTATAAGATTGCTCATGTTCCATATGACCGATACCCAGAACACGGTTTACCTGACTTTTGGATGAGTGATTTAATGCTCGTTGATAATGTAATCAGTTTTATGTCCTTAGAACATGCTTCAAATAGTGAAATGTCCGAACTAGCTTCAAAAGCTATTTCGAATATGTTAGCCACTCAAAATACAAAGGCTGCACAAGATGCCGATGATAAGATGCGTATCAGTTCTTTATTAGACTATCGCGAAAAACTTGGTAATAATGTTCCTTCTAAAAAAATTCACACTCGCTTTTTATTAGCTGCAAACACATTGGATCAACTGGTAGAACGAGAAGCTGACCTCAAGCAACAGTTGAATCAGTATTCTATCTCTTCTTCAGATGGCATGCAAGACGTCGAATATCATACAGCCTTTATCCCAGCTTCTCGTTTGGAAGACACCCCACTACGTCGAAAAGGGCAAGCAGCATCCGTCTGGGATTTAGGTGCTGGCTATCCTTTTAATCATACGAACTTAATGGATACCTATGGTGTTTACTTGGGAGAAACACGTACTGGTGGTGTGGTTAACTTTGACCTTTTGCATGAAGATAGGGAACGTAAAATTCCATCAATGCTGATTGCCGGAGCAGGAAACGGGAAAATGAAACTGTTAGGTAATTTGATTGATACCTATTTTGCTAAAGGCCATACCATTTTTAACATTGACCTTACTGGTAACTTAAAAGAACTTACGGAACTTCAAGGTGGTCGATATGTTAAGATGTCTGGTACTAATAATCGAAATCATATTAACCTCATGCAAATTATTGCGACGGCTTCCTCTGCAGATGGAGAAACAACGGACCAGGTCCAATCTTTCTATGCCCACCGTAATAAACTACGTGCTTTGGCTCAAATTCTTGATCCAGGGTTAAAGAATTCTGACCTCAATAATTTGTCATCTGCTTTAAACGACTTTTATGAAGACCGTAGTCTGTGGAACCGTAATGCAGAAGTCATGGACCAAGAAGACTTAACGATTACGAATGTTATTCCAGAAGATTATCCGACTCTATCTCATTGGGTAGAACGCTTAAACAAGCTTAAAGAGGACAAAATCGCAGAGGGGAATGAAATTGATGCTGCAAGTTATGACCGTCTCTATAATGCTTTCTCTGGTCTCTTGGGGGACTATCGCTTCTTAAATGCGACCTCACAGTTTGAAGATTTCTCAAATGAACAAGTTGTGACCTTTGACCTCTCTGGGATTCAAGATACTGAACTTCTTAATATTCAGCTTTACCAAGTGTTATCTATCATTTCATCATACGCTGTAGCAAATGGAAGAAGGGTATCTGAGTATTTCCGTAGAGGGATTATCGGGGGAGATAAGAGCCAGCGACCTCATAGCATTATTACCATTAACGGAGCACATAAGCTCTTCAATTATCGTTATTCAGAGTCTCTTAACTTTCTAAAGGATTTGATTGAGAATGTAAGTAGTAACTATTCCGCATTTATTATGGAAATGAGTTCGTTAGATAACATCCTCTTGAATGCAAACTCTACGGACGCAGTAGATTACGTTTTAGCGACACGTGCGATTTTCTCTATGATGACGTATCGTGTCTTTTCTCAATTAGGTGATTTGACTATCCCTCGTCTAGCGGATGCTTTACAAGGGGAAATGACCGAGAGTGAGCTTTCCTCACTTAAATATTTAAGAGATGGTGATTTCTTCCTAAATATTGCTTCTGTCAAGAACTTAGTCTTCAACCATCAACTAGCGGATAATAGGTCCTATGGGAAGTATCCGTATGATGAACATGTTCGCTATGCATTCTTACCTTAGAAATGGTGAAAGGGGGAAATACAATGAACCTACAGCAACCATATTCTGGTGAGGCATTCCAACTGCAAACTAAAATTTTGACAGAGGATAATCCACATGATTTGGAGAGAATTGTAAATGATTACCTAGAGATCTTGGCTTACAAAAAGACCTGTCGTGTTGTTGATATTACTTATCAGATGCGAAAAACACATCTTTTAAGTAGTTTATGTGGCTTATTTGGAAGTCAGCAAGTAGATGAGTACTCAGCCATGATTATCTACCAAGAACCAGCTCGATTTGAGTCGAGAATATTTGAAACAGAAGAAGAGCCAGAGGAGGAAAATTAATCAATGACCACACTAATGCAAATGTCACTATGGGTTAACAATATTGCTTATGACATTAAAACACTACGTTTCTTTAGGATAGTTTCCTTCATTATTAGCTTAGTTCTTGGTTTGGTTGGTTTCTATAGCTATCTCATGCTCTATCAGACACTTTTATTTGCCTACGGTGTTCATTTTATGGCTATTGCCTATACACCGTATGTGTTTTGTGCCTTGATTGTAGCCATTTATCAGCTACTTACTGGTAAGAGACGTGAACGTATCAAGAAAGCAAAGCGTATCCTTATGTTTAGTCTTCTACCAATCTGTTTGATGAACACCTGGGGCTTTATCACGCTAGTGACTTGGGGGCTTGCATGGGTTATGGCCAAACTAGAATATAACCATAGAAAACGTGCTGTTAAGATCGTATCATTCTTCTCAAAGGAATTTTCACCTCTTTTTGAAAAGAGATTGGCTAATCGAAGCAACTATTATGCTTATCAATCTGCTTATCGTCTTCTAGACTTGATTCAGGTGTCAGCTTACGAAGAACTCTTTAAGGAAGAAGTGACAGAAAAAGATTATAAAGCTGGTCTCGTTGTTAAAGAGTTACACCGTACTTTCAGAATTAAAGGTGTACCTTTTTCTAAGGTAACTGTCACAGATAAACTCTATATTGCTCCACAAAAAATGCCAATTATTGGCTTAAGGAGGTTTTAATATATGGTATCTTATCGTTTTAAACGAGATGGTCAGTATATTCAACGTGAACTAGAACTAGATTCTCTTAATGGTTATCTAGATCAAGTCTATCCGGAAAGCCTCGATGAGCAAGTAGATTATTCAGCGTTTTACGATACCTACTATGACGGTTTTGGTGAAGACAGTATCTCACGTGAACAAGAGAAAAAACAAGGTCTCATTGCGCGTGGGAAAGAAAGGTTATCCAGTGTCAAGGAGGATGTGACAGACTATTATAATTTGCAAGTGGAACGTCACAAAGACTATTACTCAGATGAAGATTCATTTTGGATGCGTAAGCAACAACAAAAACGAAATCGAAAATTCATTAAACAAAGTATCTTTCTTGCCCTAGGACTATTACTTGTATTTGGTTGGTACTGGCTAACCGCACTACTTCATTAAGGGGGTGACTAAGATATTTGAAACGAATAGGTGATAAAGCTGCTCGAGTTCTACTGACGATTTTTGGAGTGAAGACAACCATTATTATAGGAACTATTTTAACTTTTGCGGTTATCTTAATTGCAATTATCACTGGTTTAATGGGGACGATTAGTACTTCCGGTGGGAAAGGTGGCAAGACTAACGCCCAATGTGTAACCTACCAAAAAGATGGCGATGAAGAAGACGATGATGAAGAAGATGATGATGGCTCTAAGCCTCAATCGACTTCTACTAAAACTGACTCATCATCTGCAAGCGATTCTGATCCCTTTACGAAGGGGACAAAAGCCTATGAAAATGCCCACAAAGTCTTTATGGCCTTAGTGAATGCCGGACTGTCTGGGGAATCTGCTGCAGGTCCTGTTGGTTGGGCAAACTCTGAAGGGGGCTATGACATCATTGGACGTGCCCAAGGACATTATGGTGGTGGTATCAATGACTCCATTTCTAAGGGAGCTGTTCCAACGACAGGTGGTACGTCTAACACACTTGGTGGTGGTGGAATCTTCCAGTTTGACCCCTTCACGAAATATGCACCTTTAAATAGTCCAGACTGGGAAGATGCTGATAAGATGGTTGCCTTTGTTATTGATGCCATCTCGAAAGGTGACTGGAACCCAGCCTATGACGAATCTGGCCATAACTGGTCATTCCAGGAGTTTGCTAAACAAACCAATATCGATGAAACTGCTATGGCATGGAATGCCTACGAACGAGGTAATATGGCTTATGTCAGACCAGAGCAAAAGAAGGCGGATGCAAGGAAGTTTGCGGAAGCCTTCGAAGCAAGTAAATATAAGTACGATGATGCCAAGTTCCAAAAGGCGTTTGGTGGTGGTGGAACTTCTTCCAATAACTCCTCGTCAAGTAGTCAAAGTTCAGATGATGATGACGGTGACGACGATGAAGAAGATAGCGACAACGAAGACAATGATAACGATAGCAGTTCAAGCAGTTCATCAAGTTACTCTAGCAACAAGGATAGCAAAAAAGACAGTGATAAAGACAAAAAGTCTATTGATACTGATAAGGCTATCAAGTGGTATAAGGATAAGCTAGGGAAGGTCAAGTATTCTCGTGATGCTCGTACTGGACCAGATAGCTATGACCATTCATCTGCTTTATACTATGCCCTTGTTGACGGTGGTGCTAAAGAATCTGGTTCTCCAGTAGATACCGATTCAGAACACGATTGGTTGAAAGACAATGGTTATGAGTTAGTGTATGAGGGTGCCTGGTCGTCCAAAGATGATGTTCAAAACCGTGAAAAAGGGGATGTCATTATCTGGGGTACGAAAGGTAGTAGTTCTGGAGATAAAGGACAGACCATGCTAGTTGAGGATAGGGAGAATATTATCCAATGTTCTCCATCAACCGACGGGATTGCTGAGAATAATTATGGTCAATATCGAGACCGTATTACTATGGACTACGGAAAAGTCTATGTCTATCGTCCAAAAGAATCAAAAGACAAGAAAGATAAGGATGATGACAAGGAAGAAGTAGATGCAGATACGTGTGGTGATAGTGATAGTAGTAATCTTAGCACAGATACAGGCCAGCCCCTTGATGTCCCTTATACCATTACCCAACTTTTCGGTGCATCAGCTAATGCTGGCGGTCCAAATGCAGGTTCAGGACACACAGGAATAGACCTTGCAGCACCAGAAGGCTCTCCAATTTATGCCGTAACAGACGGTGAAGTAGTAGAGGTCAATGAAGAGGCGATGAATATCGACGGTAACCACGTGATGCACACTCTTCCAGATGGCACTATAATTTATTATGGTCATATGCGTGATGTTCCTCTTGTTAAGAAAGGGGATAAGGTCAAAAAAGGCCAACTTATCGGATATGTTGGACAAACGGGTGCAGCTACTGGACCACATATTCACTTTGAACGTCGGAAAACGAAAGTCTTCCAGTATGGTGATTTCTTAAGTCCAGCGTCAATTATTTTGGGGGATACCCAACCTCAAGTTGGTATGGTGATTGATCCTAAGACTCAAAAAGGTGGAGCACCATCTAAAGAATAATTTAGTATGGTAGGTTATCTCCAAGCTATCTATCCCTAATTGACCTAACTGTTAGTGAAAATAAGGCAAAATAATACATAAACATAATTATGTAAATACAAAAAAGGAGTCAAAAGATGGCTCCTTTTTATTTGCTTGATGTTTTAAATTTCGGTCACGAGAAAAATTTTAACTAAAACTAGGGCTCTTTGTTAATTTCTATGAGAAAAGTTATAATAGAATTTGAAAAAGCACATATTTGTTTTCAATAAGGAGGGCCTTTTATATGCCTAATCATAGTTATGAATATTTTTTATATGTTGACGACCAGCAGTTCCATAGTTTATATGAAGTTCAAAAAGAATATGAACAGAATAAAGGGGATATTTCAAAATACCGAGATAAAATGTTGTGTCCAGAATGCAAGAAAGCAAAATTAAGTTTTACACATAAAACATCTGGAACAAGAGCGTATTTATCAACCTTTCCAACCTCAAACCATGAAGAAGGTTGTTCGTATAATTATGACCTAGCTTCAAATAGGGCAGTTAAGCAATTTGTAGCAACATTAACACCCGAACAAGTACATGATAGACTTGAAGCAATGTTAAATAAATTGTTGCCTGGGTCAATAAGGGACAATAAAAACGCATTTAATGATGAAAAAGAGAATCCATTAGTAATAAATATAGGAGCAAGACCCCACCAGTCTAACCGAAGAGCAATCCGAAGAAAATCTATGAATGGGTGGTTTGATAAAGCAGATGAAGACAATATGTTCCTTTTTTATGGTAAGGTAAGGTTATCAGTTGAAGAGCGAGAAACCAAGAAGGGGAAACGGTATATATTAATTGTGAAGACTAAGAGAGGCGAGGAGTGGATCAGAAAGACCAGTATTTTTAGAGGCATGGCTCAAGATGTTATTGATGAGAATACAACCTATGACCTTGCTGTCCTGGGGCATCTTGAATTTTACAAAAATTTCCCACAAATTGTCACAGAATCATTTGCTGCTATTTTGTATAGAGAGGCAAGGAGATAAGAAGAAACAAAAAGACCAACCTATTATTAGGATGGTTTTTTTCGTAAGGAGAGGATTTTATAACGAAATGTCTCTTGTTCTATGGTTTGCTGTTTGTAAGTTGCTCGTACAACTCAAATAGTCGTGCTACTGTCTCACTCTCAGTTAGCCAGGTCTTTTTACCATCAACTATTTTAGTTAAGCCATAGACTTCCATAACTGCTTTATCGTTAGCTTGGTGAGCTCGTCGAAGTTCGACTGGCATAGTAAGTTCATCATATAAATCAGCTAATGAACTATCTGGATAAAGTGCACGTGCATCAAGAATACCTTGAGCTGTTCTAGATATTTTCTCTTTTTGGGCGTCTGTTACTTCAGGCCAAGGAAAGTTATTGTATACGATTTTGGCAGAGTAGCGATAATCTGATTTAAGACGTCCAGCAACTGTACGCATCCATGCCATATGTACATTTGAAGTTAGAATACCGAAGTCGTAAAGAGAAGCATCTTCAATAATTGTTACTGAATCTGTAGGAATAGTATCAGAGTCTAAAAAACCAATTGGAATGTACCGTCTACTCTCTGATGAAACTCTTGGAATAATTAGATATGTATTTGGATTTTTAGTTTCTCTAAATTCATGAGACCTCTCCGCTAATTTTCTAGTACCCAAAGCCGAACTGTTTAGTCTCATTTCTTTAACCAAATTTACACGTTCTAAGACTTTAGGCATGGAACGTAATTCTTTTGGAGAAACTCCTACAAGCCATAAACAATATCTATCTAAACTGTTAATGAACTCCCTAGAACCTATTAATTTTTTTATATATTTTTTTGCTGTTGGTTCAGATTTGATAAAACTATCATACTCTTCTGCTTTAATTATTAAATGCCCGCCATCAGTTGGTTGATTACCTCTAGACATTTGTAACTTTTGGGATATAGGCTTGTTTCTTCTCCTTACATAGATCATTTTTCCTTCAATTAGATATGGACTAATTGATTCGACAATTTCTTTGTTGTCCTTATCAAAAAGGATTAACTTACTCTGTTTCACTGAGCTAAATCCAATAATAATACAGTGGACTTTTGCTTTCTCTTTTGCCTCACTATTCCATACAAAAGTTTTATACGCAAAATCTATAGAAATATTTTTCTTTAATAGGAAGTCCCATAAAACAGAAACTTGCTCACCTTGAGAAATGGAATTAGTTGATACAAATGCACACCTAATATTTGTATCGTTAATTAATATTGCGGATTTAGCATACCATCCTCCTACGTAATCTAAAATTCCTGCATTACTTTTTTCGCCAAACAAGTTTATTAATTCTTGTTTCTGGGATTTACTGACACCATTAGCTCCGACAAACGGTGGATTTCCAATGATATAGTTTAGCTTATCTTTGGGAACTACACTTTCCCAATCTATCTCTAGAGCATTTCCTTCAACGATATTGGTATATGACTTAAGTGGAAGGAAGTCGATATTTGCAAATACAATATCTTTAGTTTCTTCCAGCATTTGACTTTCTGCAATCCAGAGAGCTGTTTTTGCTACAGAAACTGCAAAATCATTAATCTCAATACCATAGAATTGCTTCAGCTTTACTTTGACTAAATCTTGACCGAGATCCAAAGCAACAGTATCTCCCATATATAGCTTAATAGCTTCATTTTCTAAGCGTCTAAGAGAGACGTATGTTTCAGTTAAGAAATTCCCAGAACCACAAGCTGGGTCGAAGAAAAGAAGACTTGCTAGCTTAGATTGAAACTGTTTTGCCTTTTGTTCAACCGTCTTAGGCTGCTTAAATTGACGTATTTCGTTCAACTCTTCTTTTAGCTCATCCAAGAATAATGGATCAATAACTTTATGGATGTTTTCAATCGAAGTATAATGCATCCCACCACTTCGACGTGTTTCTGGGTTAAGAGTTGATTCAAATACCGCACCAAAGATTGTCGGACTAATTTCTGACCAGTCAAAGCCAGAAGAAGCGTGTTCAAGAATAAGCTCACGAAGTTCATCGGTGAAATTAGGGATTTCTAGATTATTCTCTGCAAACATTCCACCGTTTACATAAGGGAAGGCGTTTAATTCACTATCAAGATAGGGATCGCGCGTGTCGACCGGTGTATCTAAGACAGAGAAGAGGTCCATTAACCCACGGCGAAAGTCACGACTTCCAAAACGAGCTAGGTAGTCATGGAACATCATTTTATGTCCAAAGATACCAGCATCCTCTGCATACAAACAAAACACAAGGCGTACGACAAGTTGGTTAATCGCATGTAGACTATCTGGATTGTCTGGATTGACATATTGTTTTAGCAATCCGTCATAGATTTCACCTACGATTTCCCCAGCCTCCATTGAGACTTTCATTTCACGTTCTAGGTGTTCGTTGGTTTTATCAACGAGAAATTCTAGTCGATAGGCTTCTTTATCAAGGTCTGCTAATTGAACAACTTTGGGTTCACCATTAGGTTGCTCCATATCATAGATATAGAACTCTTTGAAATTACAAGTAATAATCCATCTAGGACGTCTAGAGTAGGGGACGTTAGCTGAATAACGTTTCGCTTGTTGGAAAGGCGTAAGATAAGTACCATCAGACTGTCTAATAGCTTTATTGAGGTCTTTGTTTGACCCTTTTTGTTCAATCAAAACCTTTGTTTTATCGATAAAACCGTCAATAAAACTGGTGTGATCCAACATCACTTTATCTTCAAACGTAATATATTCTGTTGGGTTTTCAATCCCATAAACAGATTGCAGTAGGTCTAGCCAAAAAGACTGGCTATCTTGTCTTTCATTACCACGGTTTTCCCAACGCTTAATAAAAGCCTTGGCTTGCTTTTTCTGTTCTCTAGTGTTCATTACTACTAATTCTTTCTAAATAGACTCGGTGTCATTATACCATATATTTCTACTGTATTTTAGTGGGTTTTAACTCTATTAACCAACTGTCAAGTGACTAGATATAACTTGGGGGATGTGACACCCCCTAAGTCTCTTTTTTAATATATAGAAAGGTGCTATACTAAGTCCATGAAAAAAGATTATAAATACATTATTATTTTAGTGGTCATTTTCCTTGCACTAGGAGTCATGTTTTTGGTCTCTGCGTTAATGAAGAAGAATGAACCGAAGAAAAAAGCAACACCCCCTAGCACCGAACAGGTGATTGAAGATTCCTCCTCGGAAGATATTCCAAAGGAAGATAAGTATGAGCAATGGCGTAAAGAGGCACTTGCGACCTTAGAAACACAAACACCTGCAGATGATGCTGATACGCAAACTGTAAAGAATGCACTGAAAGAAATGTGTTCTTATGTTGAGACTGTTCAGAACGTAACCGATGTTAAGCCAAATTATCAAAATCACTTAACGATTACTAGCACTAAGATGCAGTATGAGCTTGTAGCGAAATTCATGCTAGGTTATAAGTACTCTGATGCTAAAACGCAAGTATTTAAAGCCAAAGCAGACAATGTTCGTCAGTTTGTCCTTGAGGTTGCTAACCCAGACGGAGCGAAACTCTATTTCTGTGGGAATTACGTTATGGGAACAACTCAAATAGAAGTAACGTCAGTTCATGGAGTAGCTGAAGCTGACCATGCTGAACATGGACATGACTAGAAGTAGTCAATACGTCTTACATATCTTGTTTAGCTTCATCATGAGATGGAGCTTTTCTTTATATATTTAACTCTAATAGGAATTTTTGTCCTTGTGTAAGTGCATATCTGCTTAATCCTTGATATAATAGTGCCATAGCACAAGGATTAAAGAATTAGTGATAGTAAGAGAATTTGATTAAAGAATGATTGGAGATGAGGATATATGGAAAAAGAAACAAAGCGTCTTTTAAGAAAATTGGTTAGATTATATGACGGACAGACTAAGGAATTTCTTTTAAAATATACAGATGAGGTTTCTGGGTTAAATATTGAAGAACAAAGTAAACTAGCTCAAGAGTTACCGGCTAGACATCTAAGTGCTGAAATTCTAAGTGATATTCGACGTATCAAAAACGGAGAAGAACCACGTTTCTTCACTAAGGATGGACAATATAAGGGACTATGTGTTGAAGAGTACAATCAGCGTGACTTTATGACTCGTCAGCAACGTTACGTTCTAAGTTGGGCGTTTGGAATGTTGCTCTTTTTAGCAGTCTTTACAATTGTTTCCTGGAACTTTGTTCCCAATGTTATTCAAAAAATGGAAAGTAGTGCATCACTATTGAACTATACTGAGAACTATGGCACTCGTCCTGAACAGGTCTTTGCAATGGTTGTCTGTGGTGTCTTATTGATTTTACTTTCGGTAGTTGTTTCACTAGTATGTTTGAAGAGGTATCGTAAAGATACTGAAGAACCTATCAATGTCGTATTGACTGATGATTTGAGACTATAAAAGCTGAAGCTTATGCTTCGGTTTTTTTTGGTGTCTTTTCACTAAATCATCCCATGTCACTGGGTTATAAAAGGGAATTTCTTTATGTTAGAATTCGCTTATGATTACATATTTAGCAGAAAAAAGAGACCAAGGAATAGCCTACTATATGGCCCTTGCTGCAGATAATACACTTTCTGCAACTCAACTAGATGAAAAATATAAAAAACAAGGTTATATTCAATTTAAAAATGCTGCTTACCACAATGGAGAGTTGATCACGATTATCTGGGCTCAAGGTCATATGCTAGAGTTGAAAGAACCAGAAGACTATAAAGCCGAATGGAAAGAGTGGCGTTTGGACACCTTACCTATTATTCCTGAAAAATTTGAATATAAGGTTATGACACAGAAAGAATGGCAGTTCAAGAAGGTTAAGGATTTCTTTGACAAATCTAGGATGATTGTTTGGGCTACCGATATAGACCGTGAAGGTAGTCATATTGCCTATAGTATTAGCCTTATGACTGGTATTTTAGACCAGGAAGGTCCAAAGAAAATGATCAAGTCCCTTTGGGTAGATGAATTAACACCAACAAAGATTCAAGAGGGAGTGAAAAAACTACGTGAAATAGACTATCGAGTCTTGCAAGCTATTGAAGCACAAACGCGAGCTATTGCTGACTGGCTTCTTGGGATGAATGCTTCCCGTGCTTTAAGTCTCCTATTAGAAGATAAGATAGGATTGAAATTGGATAGGTCAGGTAAGGACGGTAAGATTGCAGTTGGTAGAATCAAAACCGTAGCTCTATTTTTGATCTATTTAAGAGAATTAGCCATCCGAGATTTCGTCCCAACAACTTATTGGGAATTAGAAGCAACCTTTGAACATCCTAATGGCATCTACAAGGGTAATTATATTCCTATTGATATTCCGTACTCTAAAGGTAACAAGAAGGGTGAACCTTGGGAAGGAGACTGTCCTACCAAAGAAGATTGGGAAAAGCTTATTCAGAATCCAAAAATTATTGGAGATAGTAACAAAGGTGTTATCGTTGAACATGAAGTTGAACTGAAAGAAAAACGACCACCAAGGCTTTATTGCCTTGACTCGATACAAGAAGAATTAGGTAAACTCTTAGGATTGACAGCAAAAGAAGTTCTAGAAGGCCCTTGCCAAGAATTATATGAGGTGAGGAAACTAATCACGTACCCAAGATCTTTGTCTTTTTATATTTCTAGGGAACGTTATGAGACATTGAAGCAACAAGCACCAGCATTAGCTCGATTGGTTGGATTCAGTGAAGAGGATTTAGTATTTCCAGAGCGTCCAGATGGCTTTTTTGTAAATGACAAGAAAGCTGCAAACCACTCAGCAGTAGTTCCAACTACAATAATTCCCACTAAAGAAGAAGTAGAAGCTCTTCCTGATACACTGAAGATTGTCTACAAAGCAGTTATTAGAAGAACACTAACCATGTTTTTCCCGAAATACCAGTATGAACAGACGACAATCATTACTCAGGTAGGAGCTGGAAGGTTTAGAACGGTAGGACAAGTCCCTAAAAACCCTGGTTGGCAAGCTCTATTCCAAGATAGTGCGAGCCTGCTTGATGGAGTGATAGAAGAAAGTGAGGCGAGGGAGCTTATTAAAGTTCAAACTAACGATACTGTCACTTCGCACCTAGTGCCAGCGGAAAGACATGTTAAAAAACCGCCTCGCCACACGAATAGTACCTGGCTTCGAGCAATGAGAACTGCTGGCCGGGACCTAGATGATGAAGAGCTTATCGCTATCATGAAACAAATCAAAGGTTTAGGTACTGCAGCAACTAGGGGAGTAATACTGGATGAAATCGTCGTTAATAAATGGGTGATAGTCAAGCAAGGAAAAATCTATTTATCTGAACTTGGTTGGTTGATCTGTGAGACACTTAAAGATGAACGTGTCTTATCTCAACCAGAAACAACAGCAATATGGGAGCAATCACTCAGTAAAATAGCTGAAGGGACCAATACACAAGAGAAATTCCTGAAAAATATCTATAGGTATCTAGGTATTGAGAATCCTCACAACAACCTCATCGAAAATCTGATTAATGCTGTAGATAGAACTGATTACACTCCTTTCCAAGACTTTATCGAGCAAGCAGTAGCAAAAGCTGATGGTAAACTAGGTAACTGTCCTTTATGTGGAAAGGCCGTCAAAGTCCTAGGAAAATCAAAAGTGGCTCAGTGTGAAGATAATATCTTATCAAAAGAAGAAAGAGAAGTAGGTGCAACACCTGTTTGTAGCTTTAACTTCTGGATCACTGTAGGTTTTATTAAAGACAAGAAAAAAACACTCACCAAGAAACAAATCAGTGACCTTTTATCTGATAAAGGACGAACAAACCTTATCAAGAACATCGAAGGTAAATATGGCCCATTTGATGCTTACGCTTATCTTTCCTTCAACGAAGAAAAAGGAATTTATCAAGTAAACCTTGAAGTTGATAAAGCAACGTCTAAAAAATAGTTCATTTTATATGACTTTTAAAAATTTAGGGCTCTCTGCGCTTGCTCTTGTAATTTCCTCTGTGCTACACTAATTTTAGTTTAAGAAAAGACGATTAAAAATCTATGAAAGGAGAAAATTATGAATACACCTCGTATTAACCGATTTTTAGGTGAGTGGCTAGACAGACAGACTAGTCCCAACTTTTTTCAAGAAGGCTTAATTCTTCTGAATGCGTGTGACTTTATCGATAGTAATTCGGATGCCATCCCTGGTCTCATTGCTCATAAAAAAAGCCCTCTACATCAGCAATTAGATGAAGCTCTCGCTAGTCGTGGGTACTGTTATCTTAAGCCTATTGAAGTCAATGCTCAAGACTCCATTGAAGTAGAGAAGTACTATCGCTTTGAAACCATACCTAAAGGTTCCAATGAACCTATTACTTACTATGGTCTAGGTGCGTACTTTATTTGCCGTGCTATATTTAATAATGAATTCGATATTGATTCTGGCTTTCAATACGATGACGAAGAACTCTTTTATGAAGACATTGGATTTGATGCTCTATTCCATAATAAGTCCGTTTTCCTATTAGGAGACACTCTCTCTGATGATATGGAGGTATCTTGGCAAGAAATTGGGATCTCAATGCGTAGACGAGCTTTTAATTAATATGCTTTTCAAGAGCTTCCCTTTATGATATATAGATTGGAGAATATAACATGAGAACTTCTAGTAGATGTATAGTTTTCTTTCTTTACTTTGCTTGGTTTACCTTTGCTCAGTTACTTATCTTATCTTTCTTATTTTTAAATTATTCATCATTTAACTTATCCTTTGATTTTATGTTTTCAGGAGTTTTCTACATTATCACAAAGATTCCTCCACTTTTAGTTCTGTGTATTTTTGGGGGACTTGGACTGACATTTACGGTAATGAAGGACGCGGTGTAATGAAAGGTTATTTGAAATACATTGTCCATTATTTTAGCCATGATGAATTGGCTGAAAAGGTAGGGCTTTGTATTATATAGATAGGAGAACAGAATATGAAAACGTTCAGTAAGTTTATAGCAATTATTTTTTGCTTTGTTTCATTTACCTTCATGCAGACACTTATTTTATCATGGTTATTTTTTGATCTTTCCTCACTTAACTTATTCAACTTATCCATTGAACATTTTATTTCAAATTATTGCTTAATGATAACGAAGGCTCCTCTAATATTAGTAATACCTAGTATAGGTGGTCTTGGCTTTACAATTTTGTCACTGAGAAACGTGTTATAATGGGAGGAGGAGAGTAAAAGAACATGAAAGATATTAATAATAAAGTTAGCATAAAGCGGTATAATAGCAAATTGTTAGTCGAACCCTCAGAAACGTTATTAGATATTTTCCAAATAATGTCTAAACGAAATAGGATAACTAATATTTTTGGAAAGGTTGGTTCTGGAAAGACCTACCTCGCAAGAAATTATATTGAATATTTAAGTGAAAACACCAATAATCTTATCGTCTATTTTAATGGCAATAATAAAAAAGAAGTAAATTGTGACCTATCGTTTAGCGACTTTGATAGCTTCATAGATTTTTTGTTAAACGTAGAAGTCAAAGATACATCTATATATTTGGTTATTGATGAGGCATCCTCTTTAACGGACGAACAACTGGTACATTTAAATGCGACTTTCAATAAGTTACTCGCTAATGATTTTGGGATTGTCGTATCTATTCTGTCCTATACTGTATTACTCGATAAGTTTGAGGGGGAGCTTGAGCGTTTCGTACTAGAAACAAAAAGGTCTTAATTAATTAGACAACAATAAATTTCATGAATAGATTACAAAAGAGCATACTGCTCTTTTTTTGTGTATTCATAGGGTGTCACTGGGTTTGAGTAAGGGATGACTTTTGCTATCATCTAATTGTAATTTTTTAAGAAAGGAAATTGCTTATTCATGGATAAAAACAAACGTTCAATGATCCTAAAATCTGGAGCTTTTTTAACAGCCCTTGTAGCAACAGGTTTGGTTAATAATGGGGTATCAGCAGACGAAACTGCCGCACCAACTGGACCAACAGATAATGCTACTGTTGCGACTGGAAACTCCGATACACTTCTTCCTCCCGCTTCATCAACACCATCGACACCCGGTACCAATACCACAGATGTCCCAACTGCTGAAGCACCTAAAGTTGACACTCCTAAAAATGAAGGTGTAACAACTGAGGCACCTAAAGTAACTGACGGTTCTACTGGTACAGGTGTAGCCACACCTACAACACCAAGTGTTACTACGCCAAGTCAGGACGAAGGGAAGACATCAGAAACTTCTGAGGCTACACCTACGACTTCTGAAAATGCAAGTACAACTGCTGAAACGTCTACAGCTACCTCTGAAGGAGGTGAAGGAAACTCTACTTCTGATACAACTTCAACTGCATCAGAAACACCTACCCCTTCAGAGCACACAGTAACTGAAACTCCTACTAAGCCTAACGCTACGGATACTGCTAATACTAACCATAATAGTGAAAATAACACTAGCAGTAGCAGTGAAAGTTCAACAAATACTGTTAATGATAAAGGGTCAACTGTTGCCACACCAGCTCCATCACCAACTGAAGGGAATAACGCTTCAAGTTCTGAAGCACCTAGTGGCTCATCAACTTCAGCTGAATCTTCTTCAACAAGTTCAGAAACACCAAAAGTATCTGATGGAACATCTGGAACAGGTGTAAGTTTGCCAAGTAGCGAAGGAACAACATCTTCTGAGAAATCATCAACTTCTCCAGAACTGTCTGAAACAGCTACAAGTACACCTCACATTCTTGACGGGACTATTGGAACTGGAGTTTCTACGCCTACTGAACATAAATCAGATAGTCGTACAGAAGTAGCTTCAACTTCAACAACTACTTCAAACAAAGTGGTTGAGTCACCTAAATCTGAAGAAACTCCTAAAGTTAGCGACACAAATGTTCAAGAAGCACCTAAACCAGGGGACGTTTCTCCTTCAACAAAACAAGTTGTACTTAATGTGACTCCTAGTCAACCAGTCGTTACAAATACTGGTTATAAAGTTGTCTCAACAAACAATAGTGATCTTGTCGTACAAAACTTCGATGGTTCTGTAGCCTCAGTTCCAGCTTCACAGGCAGGAGGAGCAGTGAATGAGGATGGAACTGTCTCTGTTAAGACCGAGGCAGGAGAAATGGTAACACTTCCTGAAACAGGGGAAGCTGGAACAAAACTCGTTACCTTTGGATTCTTGATTTTGGCAGCACTTGGTCTTCAACGAACAGCTGTGAAACAAGATAAATGGTACTCAAACTAAGAAAGGTGATTATTTAAAATGTTTAAAGACTCAAATAACACGAAAGGACATGGCTCTATTCGTAAAAATAAGGTCTATGGAGCAGTAGGTGTACTTGCACTCGGTGCTGCAGCAATCGTTGGAGGAACTTCTCAAGCATCCGCAGATGAAGTAACTGAAGCTCCTGTAAATTCAGAACCAGTGGCGACCTCTCAAGCAAACGCAGACAGTCTTATGTCACAAGCTACAGCTGCTGCGACTTCAGATGTCTCTACTCCAACAAACACAGCGACTGCAACAAACACTACTGATTCACAACCTACTGAAACAGTAGCAGAAGTAGCTACTACACAGCCAGTAAGTACTAATGATAATAATGCTTACGCTGAAAAGGCTAATACATCTACTGAAGCTGAAAAGGTAACTATCGACAACACAGCTGTCACAGATGCAGTTGCTACCGCTAAAGATAGTGGGGTTAAAGTGACACAAGATGCTACGCAAGACAAAGGGACACCAACCACAACTGAAGATCTTGCAACAAAGCAAGCTGAAATCAAGACCGACCAAAATGAACAAGTAGCTACAATCAAACAAGCTACCCAGGACGCATCTGGACGCCAATCAGCCTATGATGCAGCTGACAAAGCACACGATACACTTGAAACCCAAGTAGACAAAGCGGTTAAAGATAGTAATGGACTTATTAAAGCTGAAGCTACTGAAATCTCAAGTGGGGATGGTAATAATGTAGGTGATTACAACACCTATACTGAACAGGTTAACAAGCAGATTGCTTCGAACAAAGAAACCATCGACAAATTTAACAAAGATTATGCTGCTATGAAGGATAATGCTAACGTTAATGTTGATGGACGTGTGACAACACAAAATGTTGATCAATTGACTTACGGGAACTCTGTTCAAAATGGTAGTGTTAATCCTGACGGAACCTTCTCATTCACGCATGATATGAATGACTCATCTAATGATAGCTTGGGTGTTTTGGGTACAGGTACCCTTAATGGTAAGGTTAATTTCACGTCTGCTGCTAACGGAGACGGTTCGACAACTGTAACACTTAATAGTCTCGATTTGTGGAACTACTCTTATACAAGTAACCGTCCGAATACTGGTGTCAACCAAAATCTTAACTACCACGTTTACACTGACGGGGAAGAGATTTACTCAGTAAACCACGACGGGAACTCAAGCTTTGCGGAAGATATCAATCGTAGTATTGCACTTAACAAGTCCTATGTCTTGAAACCAGGCGAAACTACTGGTATTATCCCAATTCTTAACATTGATGATAACTGGATTATCAATACTCATGGTCAGTTGAGTCTTGATTTCACTAATCCAAACGTGGTTCCATCAGCTACAGTTAAAAAGGTTAGTGAGCCTGTTAAACCAGAAATTCCATCTGTAAGCTATCATGATTACAAGATGGACTACCAACCAACTGTAACTAAAACTGTCCTCAACAGCGACGGCGAAAATGTTAATGGTAAGATGATTCCTAAAAATGATGAACATACCTACGTTTTGAATAATGGAAACATCTTTGCGAATGCAAAAGTTGGCGATACCGTGACCACACGTGATCCTCTTGAATTTGGAGAAGTTCCTAACATCGAAGCCAACAAAGCTGAAAATGAGGCTAAAGGTTGGAACGTTGACTATGATGATTCTTCTAAGACCTACACATTTACGGCTAAATATGAAGGTAAAACTCTTGAAGCACCTACTATCAAGTTTGTAGCCTCTGATGACAACGGCTTCTATGATAATACTTATAAATCTGGTCGCAATGGGTATGAAACCTTCTCTAATACTGTCACTAACAAGACACCAACGGCACCTAAGCCACATAAGTCTGTTACAGATTCAAGTGGAAATGACATCGACGGCAAAACTACTGACGATGATAAAGTAACCTTCCATTTGACGACTGACTATAGCCCATACAAAGATATGGCTACATCTAAACAAGCACTTAAATTTGCACTCCTCGATGATGTCCAAGATGGTGCTTTCACTGTAGATGAAGATGCTATTACTATTATCGATAGTCAAAACAAAGATGTCAGAGACCTCTTTGATATGTATCACGTACTTTCGGATGAAGGACGTACTGATGCCATCAACAAGATCCTAAATGAATCTGGTCTTAACCCAACTGGTGAATTCTATCTCTGGGTAGCCAAAAATCCAGTAGATTATTACCAAGACTACATTTTAAAAAATAATAATGTAACAGTTAATCTCCCTGCTACATTGCAAGTCCCTGCAGGTACTACTGTAGAAAATGATTTCTATCAGATTGATTTTGGTAATGCCTATAAATCAAATCTTGTTTCATTCGATACACCACCAGCAGCACCAGTAGGAGAGTCTGGCGGACCTACTTCTACCCCAGTAACTCCAGTAGAAGAAGTGCCTGTCCAACAACAAGCTATTAAGGTTCTTCCTAATACTGGTGAAAAATCAACTTCAGCTATTGCTACTGCAGGTGCAGTTATTTTGACTACTGCACTTGGCATGCTTGGTTTCTCTAAACGTAGTAAAGAGTACTAAGATAGCACCCACTTCTTAAAATTCCTTTTCCCTATTCTAAATTCATAATTCCCTAAAAACACAGCTCACAAGAGTTGTGTTTTTTTCTTGGGGGTGTCACTAGGTTACAAATAGATATTTGTTTTTCTATAATTAGAAAGTACTTTAAAACGAACTAGGAAGGAAGTTGTTGCTTATATGAGGACTGATAATTTATATAATTATGGACTTATGAAATCAAGACCATATAAGTAGAAAGAAGGTGTCTTTTTGAAAAATAATAAATTAATGTTCATGTTACTGATGAAATGGTTTGCTGAAAGTATTTATTTCCTTGAAATCATATTTATAACAGCCACTTCAGTCCTGTTATTAGCAAACAATATTCTCAATGTTTCAACAAAGACGATTCATATTGTCGCCCTGGTATTACTAGTAGTTTATGTATGTATTGGTTTGTTATTAGCTAATCGAAAAAATAAATTTACGATGTCAGTTAATTACTTTAAATTGATAGGTGCATTGGCTTATATCGTACTTATCACCACTTTAAAAGGTATTGTCTTTGATATTCTGACACACCCACTAGTTACATTGGGAATTGCACTTCCTTATGTTGTAGCTATTGCCTTAAGAAACTTCAGCAAAGGTCAGATCAATAAAATCATTTTTGATGATAGACACAATGCAAATATCAGAGGACGATTTGACACCGTAGACAATATCAAAGAGTCGATGCGTTTATCTATTGCTAGTAGTATTTCTCATGAATTTAAAGGTCTTACGGAAATCAGAGATGAAAAGTTTAGACAAGATACAGAAGGAAATGTAGCTGGTATGTTCAAAGTGCTGCTAAAATCTGGCTTTTGGGGACTTAAACACATCCCATTGACTAAAGTAACACTGACATTTAACTTAGAATAAGAGGTAATCACGATGAAGAAAAATATTTTAACAACAGAACAAGCAAGTTTTTTGAAGCAGTACAATTTCTCACTATACCAGGAACGATTTGAGGTATTATGTGAAGCTCAAAAAGCTGAAAAAGAAGGGCATCTAAATTTTGCCTCGGACGATGAATATAAAACATTCATTGATGCTGTAATGACTGGAGAATGGTCTGAAGAACTCTTTATGATCAATCTCTCAAATCCTATTGGATGCGAACACTTCCTTGCAGCACGAGAAGATAGTAATGGCGGACTAATTTGGGATGTCGTCGATTATAGTGAGGGGGACCACTTCACTAAAGAACAAATCCAGACGATTGTTCCAGAGGCATATCGATATAGTGCCTTTATGGTCTCTGAGATTGCTGCAGAAAAAGACTGGGGTCCAGAAGCTCAACACCAACGACTTGAACAAGCCAAAAAGCAAGCCAAAGAACATGAAAAGCCTATCGAGAACTTTCCAAAACCTCGTGTAATCACAGATGAAGAAAGAAAAGATGAACTTACACAAAGTTCTATTAGAACAGTAGCAGCAACCTTGAGACCTGCACAATAATCATAGGACGACCTAAGGATAGCATGTAATGATGCTATCCTTTTAGTATTGACTCTTATACCACGCGCAACACTTCACTTCTTTTCTCTAGTAATTTTCAAAGTAGATATTCCAAAACTTTTTTATTAAACGAAAAGAAACTTTGATTACAGAATTCAATTAGTATCAGCCACTTCTGTTAACAAGATTAATAAAGGAAATGAAACAAACAGATTTGTGACTAGTCAAAAATTATCAGAATTACTCGATCAAAGTAGAAGGGATGAAATCAGAATAATAAGACATCTAAGAGTGTGGCTCGTTTACAAGAAGGAAAACCCTTCGCCTATATGTGGGATAGCGAAAGGCTTTCTGAAACGGAAGCATAAAGAAAGGCAAATTTAGAATGACTAAGCACCGGAATCAAAAAAAATCTTTAAACTCAATAAAGAAAATACCAAGGATGGACAGGTACACTATCTTTATTTTTAAGTAAGAGAAAGTCAATTAAAAAGAAGATTTAAGAATATAAATGGGTAAAGAAAGTAGCAAATTTTCAAATACTCGCAGGTTTGCTTCTTGTTAAGAAAGGGCGAGTCAGTTCCAAGCAATTCTCTGGTGTGTTGAATTTCTGATTTGATAAAATTACTAATCATGATTTGAATTTCTTGTGTTTGTTCATCTAGTAAAATAACTTGAATGAAATTACCTTCTAAAAAAGCAGACATTAAAGCCTGCTAAGTATATATAGTTATTTTTTTAAAATT
This sequence comes from Streptococcus sp. HMSC072D03, assembly GCF_001812855.1. Classification (NCBI taxonomy): domain Bacteria; kingdom Bacillati; phylum Bacillota; class Bacilli; order Lactobacillales; family Streptococcaceae; genus Streptococcus; species Streptococcus sp. HMSC072D03. The sequence continues at coordinate 7,829 of NZ_KV810616.1, read as the reverse complement.
AATTCAGAAAAAATCTTTTCAAAGTTGTCTTGTTCGTTGGAAATATGGGTAATTAACTTGTCGTACCATACACTCATATCGGAAACATTAATAGAATGAACTTCATCAAAGACCTCAAAATATAGTATATTAGTATTTTCTTCTAGTTGGTCACTAATTATCTTCTCTGCTTGGTAAAAGAGGTCATTGCAAAACTTTTTATTGTTCTGTAAAAAAACTTGAATTATTTGGAAAACACCATATTGGTAGTTAGCAATAGTCGAAGTATAAGCTATATTTGCAATATCTCCGTGTTCTTTTTGTATTTTTGTTGCAATATCAATTAATGAATTTATAAATGACTTGCTAAACTTGAATTTTGACCCTTCACGGAGAATATATTGTAAGTTAAAACTATATTTTCCATGATTATAATATATAGGAACATGCCCATGCAAAGCAAAATTACGTAAAGTTGTAGCTAATTTATATGAAAAGTTATTATCGTATATCGAACTAATGAATTTACTAATTTGTTTGGTTGATTTTTTATCAAACTGTTCAATTACATCAATAAGGGTTTTTCCACTTGTAATAAAGTTTATGGTTAAAGAATTTATTAAAACAAATTCATCAGAAACTATTCCTCTTACCTTCCGGGCAGTTCCAGCTCGATCTAAATCAAAATGGTAAAAAATTTGATTGAAATTTAAAACGTGGATTCCTATAAAGTTTTCGATAGTGTGCAGTTTATCAATGACATTTAAATATGCACTAAGTATCTCTGCATCCTTACCAGAAACTTTGATAACTTTTTCAGAATCAAATGTACCATCTATAATTATTGTAGTATTATTCATTTCTTTCTCCCAAGCATAATCAGTATTCTTGAATGCTGTATCAAGCAAAAAAGATGAAGCAAGAACACCTATTGATGATGACCACTATCGTATTGTCGGCTTACTGTTCTTCTATGAAAAACTTACAAAAATTGAAGAACCTAAAATAAAGTGAAGAATAAACTTAAACTATTGATTTAAGAAAAGTACATCAAAAGTCAAGTGTACTTTTCAATTATCATATATTAATGTGGTGTGGTCAAGTGGTCTTACATAAAGAATTATTTCATAAATCTTTATTCGGGTTCGATTCCCGACGTGCCCAAGCATATAAAAGTATTGTATGTTTAGGCATGTCGAGTTGAATAGGAGTGCTTATGAATCAAGTGACTAAATTTATATATGAAACTAAAAATTTAAGAGAATGCAAAAAAGAGTATGATTTGATTTTTCGTTTAATAAAGGATTGTATTAGATCAAATAAAGAGCTTCAAGAAAAATTATTGTTGCGTCCTTTAACGATTGCATCTACAGTAGTAGCAGAATGTTACTTATATAAAATTATATATTCATAACATGCAGACGATAGTTTAAGGAATTCAGTATTTGCAGCAACTACATTTATTGACAAATGGCAGAAATTGATAGACTATTGTATTGAAAAAACTTATGAAGTGTCCTATGAAAATTTGGAAAGGAACTATAAAACTGCATATCTTAGATACACTGAAATAAAAAACTATATTTCTAGTGATTTAGACGAACTATACTCGTTGAGAAATAAATTTGCCCATGGGGAAGTTTTATATGCATTTGATAACACTAGACAAAACTTCAATGAGGATACCACAGAGATAATTAGAACTTTAGATTTAATGAAAGTGATTCGATTGAGAAAATCTTTCGACGAAATAAGTAAGTTAATTCTATACATTATTGAGTCACAAAGAACATTTGATAGAGATTTTGATAGATATTTCGCCAAATACGAAGATATAAAAGAAAAGTATGGCGGACCGGACTCTTACGAAAACTTCAAAAGTGAGTTAATGAGTAAGCCGAAGCAATTTCAGTAAACTAATGTAATTGTTGAGTATTTGGAAAAGTGTGATAAATACAATGTTTTGAAATTATCTAGGGCTATGAGCTATGCAACCAGATCTTACGAAAAAAGTAGAGTTTGAATTGAAATACAGTGAGTGCAATTTACTGTATTTATCAAAAAGAAAAACGCTTGAAATCAGCGTTTTTCTTTTGTATTGATTCGTAGTGAATTCCTATTCACCTCAGTAAAGGTTTGGTATTGTTATTTTAGCATGCTATAAACGCTGTAATATCAACGTTTTGTTATTATTTAATATAATTCATTCAAAACTGTTAGAGATTCATATGGTGAATAATCTTTTGCTTGCAATGTTATACTTTCGATATTGTACTTATCTAAGGTGCTTTTTAATTTTTCTATAAAGTACTGTTGTTCTTTAGTAAACGGATTAAGTCTACTCAAAAAAACTCTTATTTTTTTTATTCACGCTAGATTTCTCCTACGATAACTATTTATTATCACTAGTATACCATAGATTCCTATCTCTAATATGTTTTCAATTGTAGTTTTCTTATTTTTTATACCCTCAAAGACTTTTGAACAGCCTTATAGTGATTTTTTCTTCAATAATTGAATGTGTGACATTTTATCTCTCAGCTATAACAATGCACCATTTTTGGTGCGTTTCTAAATTTTGTGCTATAATAGAAATAAATAAAAGGAGGAGTTACATGATTGGAGAAAATATAAAAACGTTACGTAAAACACAGAATTTAACGCAACCTGAGTTCGCAAAGATTATTGGTATCTCTCGAAATAGTCTGAGTCGTTATGAAAATGGGACAAGTTCAGTTTCAACAGAATTAATAGATCGTATTTGTCAGAAATTTAATGTTTCCTATATAGATATTGTAGGAGAGGAAAAGATGCTCACGCCAGTAGAAGATTACCAGCTCACTCTAAAAATTGAAGTAATTAAAGAACGAGGGGTGAATATCTTAGCGCAACTTTATCGTTTTCAAGATGTACAAGGAATTGCATTTGATGATACTTCTAATCCTTGGGTTCTAATGAGCGATGATTTGTCTGATTTGCTGAACACGAAGATTTATCTTGTGGGGACTGTTGATGAAGTAGAGCGATATAATGGCTATTTGGATGGCATTGAACGGATGCTAGAACAAGCAACTCATCTGGTGGTGGCTTAATGAAACTAGAAGAATTTAGTCAAGATGATTTTGAACGAGCATCCAGACGACTCGTTCGTTCTTTAACTCGTGGTAAAACAACTTCGTCTCAGCCCAAGGCTATCTTGCTAGGTGGACAGAGTGGTGCTGGGAAAACAACGATTCATCGTATTAAACAAAGGGAATTTCAAGGTAATATCATTATCATTGATGGAGATAGTTATCGCTCTTTTCATCCGAACTACCTTAGCCTACAGGAAAAGTATGGCAAAGATAGTGTGGATTATACCAAAGTGTTTGCGGGAAAAATGGTTGAATATCTCGTAGATGAATTGAGTAAACAAGGTTATCATTTGTTAATCGAGGGCACCTTGAGAACAACAGAAGTTCCTAGAAAAACGGCACAATTATTGGCAATTAGAGGTTACCAAGTCTCACTTGCACTGATTACGACCAAGCCGGAATTGTCCTATCTCAGCACCTTGATACGTTATGAAGAGCTCTATGCTATAAATCCTAGTCAAGCTAGAGCAACTCCTAAAGCACACCATGATAGAATTGTAGAACATTTGGTTGAGAATTTACGGGAGTTGGAAAAGGATCAGCTTTTTAGACAAATTCAAATTTATCAAAGAGATCAATCGTGCGTTTATGATTCGCAAGTAGATCAAACCTCAGCAGCAGAAGTTCTACAAGAATGCCTCTTCGGAAAATGGAGTAAAGTGGAGGAAGAGATGTTGAAGTTGGGACAGGAACGGTTGAGAGAGCTGGAGGAAATTGATAAGTGACGAAGGGTTAATTTATGAGTACATTAAAAAAAGTAATTTATTTCGATGAATCATCAGCAATGGATTTTTTACAGATTGAATCCAAGGGAAAATTAACGAAAACAACTGAACTTATGACAACATTACAAGGTGAAACGGGTGTGGAAGTTGATGCTGAAGGAACAATTGGTAAAAATAGTGCTTTAAAAACAATTTTTGAAAAAATGACAGGACTAAGTGGTTCAGTTACTCTTTCTGCTACTAGTTCAGGTGGAATTCAAGGAAATAAAATAGCAAAGACAATACTTGAAAATTCTCTATTGTATGATTTTTTAGATACTGTAGAGTTACGCAAGAAGAATTTTCTTGTTGATATTACAGAAAATTATACTTTAGAAATAAGTGAGGATTCGATGTCTTATTTTGCTATGATTGCACCAATTTCAGAAATGATGGAAGGTTCCCAGAGTATAGATGGGATGGAAAATGTATCAATGTCATTTTCTAAACTTAATTCTGGGATTAGAGAGATTAAAGGTTATTTTGAACTTATAGGATATAATAAAGCACACGAAATTGAGAGAATTTTCCGTTTTAATATCAATTCTTTTAAAAATAATTATCGAATTCATGATTTAACAAAAATGACTCTTAAACTTTATTCAATAAAAGTCGGTGCAACGACTATTAGTGACTTAAATTTTGAGACACAGTTTAATTTACAACAGAAAAATCTATCTTTTACCGGAATTTTAGAAAATGATAGGATTTGCCCAGAACAGAAATATCCAGTTTATGATGTAATACTTGCAGGAGTGAACTAAATGGATAGTATTATACTTTTTAAAGGTTCTAAGAGAGATTTTAATAAATTATTAAAAGAGAGAGCCGTTGAAGACTTCACTCCATTTATGGAGCTTATTCGACAATATAATATTACTGTGAGAGCCAATGATATAAATGCCTCACAATATGCTCCAGATGGATTTGGCGAAAAACAGATTGAAAATGTTGTTATTTTTGCTGATGATTATGCCTCTGTAACGGATCACGTGATATCAAATTTTAATAATATTGTACTTCTAGGACATGACATTCAACATCTTTATATACAAAATCCTCCCAAGAGAGTAGAGACTTCCTTGAGAGTTCAGTTTGATAATATTATAGAAGAATACTATTCAAACTATCGGGGAATAGATAATGAGGAAATTATTGATTTCTATAATCATATGATTTCTTCTAATGTTGTAGGCCAACAGCAAGCTAAAAAAGATATTTCAATTGGTCTACTAAAGAAAAGTACCCTAACAAATAAGTCTCCTCTTGTCATGTTATTTTACGGAAATTCAGGAGTTGGTAAAACTGAATTAGCTAAAACAATGAGCGAATATTTTAACGGAAAATTGACTCGAATACAATTTTCGATGATGCAAACTGAGGAAGCATACAAATATATATTCGGAGATACTCACGGTAAAAATTCATTAGCTAAAGATTTATTATCCAGAGAAACCAATGTTGTATTAATTGATGAATTTGATAAGGTAAATAGCGCTTTATACAATGTTTTTTATCAAATGTTTGATGAGGGAGAGTTGGAAGATATAAATTACTTGGTAGATGTTTCTAATTGTATATTTATTTTGACAACAAATTTTAGTAATGATCAAGAAATTGCTGAAAAACTTGGCCTTCCTATCTTTTCTAGGATTGATTTAAAGATAGAATTTCAAAATTTAACAGAAATTGAACTGCTTAGAGTAGTTGATAATATTTTTGATGATGTGATCTCTCAATTATCAGAAGCAGATAAGGAAATTATAGATAATTATGGTTTGAAAGAAACGTATATGAAACATGTGGGTTCTTTTGAAAATATAAGATTATTAAAGAGTTTTATTGAGAAAGATGTGTTTCAAATCATTTTTGAAGAATTACTCAAACGTGATAATTTAGAATGACTATTCACTGAAATTTTTACTTTGAAACAATTGTTATAGAAATTTATCGTTTAATTTCATTATGAATTTGTATCTATTATAAAATGTATAAAGTTATAACAATTTAAATGGTGGGAACTTTTTGGTAAAATCTAGCTCAATTTGTGTATTTTTAGGGTAAAATTCATACCATTCAACTGAAATTGATTCAAATTAGATGAAATTCTGTTTTCTGTAAATGTGGGAAAACATTGATTTTAAGCGGATATTGAAACTTATTCAAATAAAAGTGTTTCCAACCAGGTCTCACAATTTGTAAGTAAAAGAACAAATAAAAAAGAGGAGCTTCATACTAAAGTTCCTCTTCTTTTATATATCCGAATCATTATTCTTATTTCAAAAAAGGTAGTGAAAAAGGTAGTGATTCGGTTGATTTATGTTGCAATGTAGTGAAATTTAGAATTTCAAAAATCGCTTAAAATCAAGGTTTCTCACATCTATTGACGTGTAGTGAACCCCTATTTCATCTCAGTCAGAATGAATTATTTCTTAACACATTGAATTACCTCATACTCTTAACTTCAAAAAAAGGAAATATTTATTTAGTATCGTTGATAAACAGGATCCCAAACTTCTAAACTCCAGTAATTTTCTTGAATAATAATCAAAAGACTACTTTAAAATGTTAGAATATTTAAGTATAATAAAACAGAATAATTAATAGTAAATCCCTGATAGCTATTTGGGATCCTGAAGACTTGATTTTGGAGATTGAAAATGAAATTTGATTTTATGAAAAAAATTGATACAAAGAAAAGTGTCATAATTTCTCTTATCGTACTATTATGTTTTGGTATAGGGTACTATGTACTTGCAATTTCACCACATCAAAGAGCGGTACAGTCATTTAATGAAGTGACAGCTAAAATTCAAAAAGAAAACAGTAGCTTAGAGGAAACAATTAAAGTGTCTAAGAAACTACTTAGTAGTAAAGATAAGCCCTTAGACGAAAATCTGACGGTTGAACTAAAAAACGAAGTCTCAACCGCTGAAAAGAAGAAGCAAGTAATTCCTAAAATCAAAAAGAAAACAAGCGACATCAATAAACAAGTTAAATCACTAAAAAAACCAATTAACTACTCGACAGAAATAAAACATCTTAATGATAAAAACCAGAAGTATTCAACAAGTGTTAAGCAGTTAAAACAAATTACCAATCCTTCCAATACATTTGTGGAAAGTCGTCTTAAGGAAATTGATACGATTTCAGAAGTTCAGTCAGCCACAGAAGATAATGATCCAAACCAAGGTTTAAACAAGCAAGGAAGTTATACGGCAGCAGTTTATTTCTCTGACAATGAAGTGACTAATCCAGTTGCTGGAGCTGATTTAGTTGCAAAAGGTACAGATGCAGGTGGATGTGTTGAGGTCTATAAAACGGCTGAAGATGCCAAAAAACGAAATGACTATTTAAGTGCTTTCGATGGCCTGCCAACTGTCATCAACCCTGGTTCACACTATGTATACGGAACAGTTGTTATTCGTGTCGCAGCATCATTAACGGCCTCACAACAAAATGCTTTGACGCAAAAAATATATGAGAAGTTAATCGAGATTAAAGATGATAGCACAAACAAAAACACCTCAAAAACAGAAACCTCATCCTCTACGAAACCATCATCGTCTAGTTCAAGCTCTACTCAAGCTACTGTTAGTGAATCAGCTCAGAGTAACAGCAATACGGTAGCTGGAAGTACCCCTACAACACCTGCACAACAACAAGATGCTGGAGTTCCCGAATCATCGAAAGAAACAAGGGTAAATCCTGAATTTCATAGTAATATTGATGAAAATGGTTATAACACACTCTTGGGTGTTTATGTGCAAGATATGATTGACCAGGCAAATAACTATCATGCTACTACCGAGCCATCATCAGGAAGTTCTGAATAAGTTCCACATAACTCGATACCCCTTTTAAAAATATTTAGAAGACTACTGAAAACGCCAATTACACAGCTATTGGTGTTTTTTTTACTCTTGAATATACAATATAAGTGCACAATAAA
>NZ_KV810615.1:0-1005 GCF_001812855.1 Streptococcus sp. HMSC072D03 | reverse complement strand
ACCAGAAAAACCAACTGAAAAACGTGTAAACAGCGTTCCAGTTCCACTTGAGTTGAAATTCACGAAAGCCCTTGCTGGTCGTCAACTTAAAGCTAACGAATTTGAATTTGTTCTTGAAAAAGACGGCGTTGAAGTCGAACGTGTGAAGAACGACGCGGCTGGTAAAATCAACTTCAAGAAACTTGAGTTTGGTAACGATGATCTAGGTAAGACTTACAACTACACTGTACACGAAGTTACAGGTTCAGACGCAACGGTGACATACGATACAATGGTTGCGACTGTAAGGGTTTCAATCTCTCATGATGGTACAGCGAAAGCAATCGTGAAGAATGTTGTAGACGCACCAGATAAAGAGTTTAACAATAAGGTGAAACCACCGGAAGAACCTAAGTTCAACCCAGAGAAATACGTCGTTGATAAAGAGAAATTCGATATCACAGGCGACAAGCTCGTTGATGATGACAAAGAATTGGCAGACAAGTACGCAGATACAAATGCGAACCCATATGCGGATGATGCATCAAACAATGAACCAGAAAACTTGAATACGAAGACAGTGAAACCAGGCGATAAATTGGTTTACCAAGTATGGTTGGATACAAAACAATTTAGCGCAACCAACACTGAAAACATTCAAACACTCAGCATCACAGATAACTATGATGAAGATAAGTTGGATGTGAACTCAATCAAGGTTTACGATAGCGTAACTGGTGCAGACGTTACTTCTAAGTTTGATATCGCAAACACAGGTGGCGTGATCACAGCGACCCTTAAAGCTGGCTTCACGAAATCACTAGGCGATGCCAACAACACTCAAATCATCGATACAACTAAGTTCGCATTTGGCCGTTACTATAAAGTTGATATCGTAACAACTGTGAAAACAAGTGTTGAGCCAGGTAAAGATATCGAAAATACAGCTGGACAAATCGTACACTACTACAACCCAAGAACGAACAAGGTTGAGAAACCAGAAAAACCAACTGAAAAACGTGTAAA
>NZ_KV810614.1:0-2291 GCF_001812855.1 Streptococcus sp. HMSC072D03 | reverse complement strand
GCTTGTTTACCGTTACTGTGGAAGTAGACTGGAACATTGTCAATGGTTTGTTCACCGGTCAAGGCGTACCAGTTTGGACCAAAGTAATACCAACTACCTTCCCATTCATGGTATTGATTTTTAAGAGCAGCGCCTGTTGCTTCATCCAGATAGTAGATGTGGCTACTGTTAGGGATAGTATCACTGTAATACGCATAGATGAGCTCACCTCTACTTTGCATTCCGTAGTAGTATTTACGAGTAGGAAGTCCAAAGTAGTAGAGTTCGCCATTGATAACTTGAACGGAGACTAATTTGTTTCCCTTACCGTCTAAATAATACCAGTGATTATCTTTGGTTTTAACGAAACCAGCTTTTGTGACCTTTTTACCATCAAATCCGATATAGTCTCCACTATCTGCGTAGTATGTGAATTCTCCGAAGCCTTGATGACCATCTCCAACGATAAGATTCACTTCTTCACCATGAACAATATGTGTTCCTGAGTAAACTTTTCTACCATCTTGACCAACATAATAGCGTTTGCCATCGACTTCGACGATTTGGTCTTGGACAGCAGCACCTGTGTCTTTGTCATAAAAATGATCAGCATTGGCAAAAATACCTTTGGCTTGGACACCGTCTTTATCAAAATAGACTTCTACACCACCTATAGTTTGAGCACCAATTAATTTATCGCCCTTATCATTGACATAGTACCATTTGCCATCTTTTTCGACATAACGGTTGGTAACGAGGGCTCCACTATCTTTATCATAATAATGGCCGTTTGGCGCAAAGTCACCTTTAACTTGAGAATAGTCATCACGGAAGTAGACATTGACATAATCTATAACTTGTTCACCCTTTAAAGGATAACTAGATTTATCAACATAGTACCATTTACCTCCAGCAGTAACATAACTATTTTTGGCTGTAACTGGAGTCAATTTACCATTTTCATCTGCAATTGATGTTGGGTATCTATCATCTACAGCAATAAAAGTGAAAGCGTTGGTGAGGATAGCACCTCTTACGCCGTTAATGTAACTAGAAAACTGAGCATAGTACCAGTTTCCATCAACTTGGAACAGTGGGTTTGGGCTGCCAGGAACATCATCTCTTAGTGAACCAGATTCATCAAAATAGTAGAGTTGTCCATTAATACGCTTGAATCCATGGACAACATGTCCATTTTCATCAGCATAAACGGAAGGTGTCCAGAGGTATCCTCTCAGGTACATGTATCTGATTTTACCCCAGCCATTATAGACTTTTTGTCCCTGTTCATTGTAATAACTTTCAGTACCATCAGGATTCTTGAATTTAGAATAATAGACCATGTCTGGTTGGAAGTAGTACTCTTTACCGTCGATGGTTTTAGGGCCAGTGTAAATATTACCGTCATTGTCATAGTAGTAATAAATGTCGTCGCTGGTTCCGTTAATGTAGCGAGTACTATGATAGAGGGCAATCTTATTATTCCAAAGTTCGCCATTTTCAGGATGGAAATAATATCCTTTACCCTCAATAACTACTCTTTGTCCTTTTGTTTGAAGCCCCTTGTCATTAAAGTGGTAAGTTTTGTCTCCAATTTCTTGAAGGCCAGTCACTTTTTCACCTGTCTTATCTACATAATACCAGTGGTTATCGCCAGTAGTAACAAAAGATTCAGTTGTTAGATGTCCAAGTTCACCATCATAATAATGTCCATCTTGGGCAAAGTTTCCTTTGACCTGTTTACCATCCTTGTCAAAATAGACATGCTGTCCATCAATTAGGTTTGGACCTGTCAGATCCTTGCCATCTTTTTTGTAATGCCAATTGCCTTGTTCATCACTATACCATTGACCACCCGTGATATTCTTTTCAGCAGAGGGAACTTGAGAATTAGGGGTATCAGTATCACTAGTTGTTGGTGACACATTCTCAGGTGTAACACTCTCGCTAGTCGTTGCACTTACCTCAGAATGTGTAGTTTCAGAATTAGCTACTTCCGAACTAGCTGTACTTGTGACTTCAGAGCTTGGTTTTTCAGAAACAGTTTCTGTTGAAGCGACTTCAGAGCTAGGTGCTGGTGTTTCTGACACTGTGGCAGCCTCGCTCGAAGCGGTAGCAGCTGTGTTTTCTGCAGGTTTAGCTATGGCTTCATTACTTGCTGGAGCATCGACGTCAATAGCGCCTTCTTTGATGATGGCTTCAACAGTTGCTTCATTAACAGGTGTAGGTTGTTCTTCAGCTGAAGCGTAGCTGAGTCCTGCAAAACTCAATCCCAAAGCCAGTCCTGTCACTGCAATAGTTACCCAATGTTT
>NZ_KV810613.1:0-401 GCF_001812855.1 Streptococcus sp. HMSC072D03 | reverse complement strand
CACTTGGTTTCTTATTCAGTTCTCAAAGGTCTAAATCGGGAAGACAGGATTCGAACCTGCGACCCCTTGGTCCCAAACCAAGTGCTCTACCAAGCTGAGCTACTTCCCGATAAAATGCACCCTAGAGGAGTCGAACCTCTAACCGCCTGATTCGTAGTCAGGTACTCTATCCAGTTGAGCTAAGGGTGCTCATTATTATATTATGCCGAGGACCGGGATCGAACCGGTACGAAAGTTTCCTTTCGCAGGATTTTAAGTCCTGTGCGTCTGCCAGTTCCGCCACCCCGGCTCCTCAAGCGAACGACGGGATTCGAACCCGCGACCCCCACCTTGGCAAGGTGGTGTTCTACCACTGAACTACGTTCGCATTTTATGCCGGCTACATGACTTGAACACGCGAC
>NZ_KV810612.1:0-2843 GCF_001812855.1 Streptococcus sp. HMSC072D03 | reverse complement strand
TTCCGGGATTCAGTGCCGTAGCTAACGCATTAAGCACTCCGCCTGGGGAGTACGACCGCAAGGTTGAAACTCAAAGGAATTGACGGGGGCCCGCACAAGCGGTGGAGCATGTGGTTTAATTCGAAGCAACGCGAAGAACCTTACCAGGTCTTGACATCCCGATGCTATTTCTAGAGATAGAAAGTTACTTCGGTACATCGGTGACAGGTGGTGCATGGTTGTCGTCAGCTCGTGTCGTGAGATGTTGGGTTAAGTCCCGCAACGAGCGCAACCCCTATTGTTAGTTGCCATCATTCAGTTGGGCACTCTAGCGAGACTGCCGGTAATAAACCGGAGGAAGGTGGGGATGACGTCAAATCATCATGCCCCTTATGACCTGGGCTACACACGTGCTACAATGGTTGGTACAACGAGTTGCGAGTCGGTGACGGCAAGCTAATCTCTTAAAGCCAATCTCAGTTCGGATTGTAGGCTGCAACTCGCCTACATGAAGTCGGAATCGCTAGTAATCGCGGATCAGCACGCCGCGGTGAATACGTTCCCGGGCCTTGTACACACCGCCCGTCACACCACGAGAGTTTGTAACACCCGAAGTCGGTGAGGTAACCTTTTGGAGCCAGCCGCCTAAGGTGGGATAGATGATTGGGGTGAAGTCGTAACAAGGTAGCCGTATCGGAAGGTGTGGCTGGATCACCTCCTTTCTAAGGAAAAACGGAATGTACTTGAGTTTCTTATTTAGTTTTGAGAGGTCTTGTGGGGCCTTAGCTCAGCTGGGAGAGCGCCTGCTTTGCACGCAGGAGGTCAGCGGTTCGATCCCGCTAGGCTCCATTGAATCGCAAGATTCAAGTATTGTCCATTGAAAATTGAATATCTATATCAAATTCCATATGTAATTAATTACATATAGATAGTAACAAGAAAATAAACCGAAACGCTGTGAATATTTAATGAGTTAGGTCGAAAGACCAAAATAAGGTTAAGTTAATAAGGGCGCACGGTGGATGCCTTGGCACTAGAAGCCGATGAAGGACGTGACTAACGACGAAATGCTTTGGGGAGCTGTAAGTGAGCAATGATCCAGAGATGTCCGAATGGGGGAACCCGGCAGGTAATGCCTGTCACTCATTACTGTTAAGGTAATGTAGAGGAAGACGCAGTGAACTGAAACATCTAAGTAGCTGCAGGAAGAGAAAGCAAAAGCGATTGCCTTAGTAGCGGCGAGCGAAACGGCAAGAGGGCAAACCGAAGAGTTTACTCTTCGGGGTTGTAGGACTGCAACGTGGACTTAAAGATTATAGAAGAACTACCTGGGAAGGTAGGCCAAAGAGAGTAATAGCCTCGTATTCGAAATAGTCTTTATACCTAGCAGTATCCTGAGTACGGCGAGACACGAGAAATCTCGTCGGAATCTGGGAGGACCATCTCCCAACCCTAAATACTCTCTAGTGACCGATAGTGAACCAGTACCGTGAGGGAAAGGTGAAAAGCACCCCGGGAGGGGAGTGAAATAGAACCTGAAACCGTGTGCCTACAACAAGTTCGAGCCCGTTAATGGGTGAGAGCGTGCCTTTTGTAGAATGAACCGGCGAGTTACGATATGATGCGAGGTTAAGTTGAAGAGACGGAGCCGTAGGGAAACCGAGTCTTAATAGGGCGTATTAGTATCATGTCGTAGACCCGAAACCATGTGACCTACCCATGAGCAGGTTGAAGGTGAGGTAAAACTCACTGGAGGACCGAACCAGGGCACGTTGAAAAGTGCTTGGATGACTTGTGGGTAGCGGAGAAATTCCAAACGAACTTGGAGATAGCTGGTTCTCTCCGAAATAGCTTTAGGGCTAGCGTCGATGTTAAGTCTCTTGGAGGTAGAGCACTGTTTGGGTGAGGGGTCCATCCCGGATTACCAATCTCAGATAAACTCCGAATGCCAACGAGATATAATCGGCAGTCAGACTGCGAGTGCTAAGATCCGTAGTCGAAAGGGAAACAGCCCAGACCACCAGCTAAGGTCCCAAAATATATGTTAAGTGGAAAAGGATGTGGGGTTGCACAGACAACTAGGATGTTAGCTTAGAAGCAGCTATTCATTCAAAGAGTGCGTAATAGCTCACTAGTCGAGTGACCCTGCGCCGAAAATGTACCGGGGCTAAAACATATTACCGAAGCTGTGGATACCTTTATAGGTATGGTAGGAGAGCGTTCTATGTGCGAAGAAGGTGTACCGTGAGGAGTGCTGGAGCGCATAGAAGTGAGAATGCCGGTATGAGTAGCGAAAGACAGGTGAGAATCCTGTCCACCGTAAGACTAAGGTTTCCAGGGGAAGGCTCGTCCGCCCTGGGTTAGTCGGGACCTAAGGAGAGACCGAAAGGTGTATCCGATGGACAACAGGTTGATATTCCTGTACTAGAGTATATAGTGATGGAGGGACGCAGTAGGCTAACTAAACCAGACGATTGGAAGTGTCTGGCCAAGCAGTGAGGTGTGATATGAGTCAAATGCTTATATCTATAACATTGATCTGTGATGGGGAGCGAAGTTTAGTAGCGAAGTTAGTGATGTCACACTGCCGAGAAAAGCTTCTAGCGTTAATTATACTCTACCCGTACCGCAAACCGACACAGGTAGTCGAGGCGAGTAGCCTCAGGTGAGCGAGAGAACTCTCGTTAAGGAACTCGGCAAAATGGCCCCGTAACTTCGGGAGAAGGGGCGCTGACTTATGGTCAGCCGCAGTGAATAGGCCCAAGCAACTGTTTATCAAAAACACAGCTCTCTGCTAAATCGTAAGATGATGTATAGGGGGTGACGCCTGCCCGGTGCTGGAAGGTTAAGAGGAGTGCTTAGCA
>NZ_KV810611.1:0-3092 GCF_001812855.1 Streptococcus sp. HMSC072D03 | reverse complement strand
GAGCGAAACGGACTTAAAGTCACAATAAAAACGATTCGAGAAAATTCGAATCGCCTTCTTGTAGTCATTATGGGTAAATATAGTATACAGAACCACCATGAGCTGAAGATGTTGGATCAAATGTACCACGGTAGTTACCGATTGACATGTTACCAGCATAGTTTGCTTCCATAACTTGAATTGAATTTGCACCTGATGCTGATGTTACGTAAGCTACGTGACCATAACCCCCACCATCATTTGGCCAAACCGCAATTGCTCCGGCTACAGGAGTTGTCCCGACTGAGTGGCCAGCTGCTTGTGCGCTAGCAATCCAGTTTTTAGCATTACCCCAGTAATTACCGACCCATGAAGCTAATGATTTAGCACCCCAAGTACATTGACCAACAGGATATGTATTAGGAGTTGAGGCAGTTGATACTTTAGGTGTTTCAGCTGCTGGAGCTGGTGCTTCTGAAGCTGCAGGCGCTTGACTTACTGGTGCCTCTGAAGTTGCTGCCGGTGCTTCGCTAGCAGGAGCTGGTGCTTCCGAAGCAGCTGGAGCAGCTGTTTCTGGCTGTGCTTCAGATGTTGCTGGAGCAGCAGGCGCAGGCGCTTGAGTAGTTTCTGAAGTTTCTGATGAAACAGGTTCTTGTGCTGCTTCAGATGTTGCTGTTTCTGAAACAGTAGCTTCTGAAGTTGCTGCCGCCTCTGATTGAGCTACAAATGCTGCCGCTTCTGAAGAAGCTACTGCTTGTGCGGCTGCCTCTGATTCTGCAATTGCTTGAGATTGAGCAACTGATGCTGCAGTTGAAGCTGCCACTGATTCTGCAGTTGATTTAGCAGAAACAAGTGATGTTTTTTCATCTTGAGCTGTAGCCAATTCTGCAGCCAAAGCAACTTGTGCTGCTTCTAGTTCTGCTTGTTGAGTTGTCAAACCAGCTTCTGTAGTTTCAAGTTCTGCTTTATTAGTTGCAATCTCATTAATAGCAGCTTGGTTTTGTTCTTGTTTTGCAGCAAGCTCTTTTTGATCAGACTCTTGTTTTGTCAACATGTCATTATTAGCTGTAACAACTTTTGAAATAGCTGTGATACGAGTAATAGCTTCAGAGATTGACTTAGAGTTCAAGATAGAGTTGATGTAGCTAGTCGCAGTATTATTTTGTTGAGCACTACGAGCTTGTTTCGCCAAAGAATCTTGACGAGCTACAATTTTACTTGATAATTCTTGAATTTCAGATTCCAAATCTGCTGATACTTTTTCAAGTTCAGCATTTTTAGTTTCCAATTCTGATTTTTGTGTTCTAAGTGTAGATACTTGAGATTGGATTGTAGCAACTTGCGCTTGTGCAGTCTCTTGTTGAGAAGCAAGGTTACTAATTGCGTTATCTGCAGCAGCGATTTGCGAATCATAATCCTCTGCATGTACTGATGCAGCTGCTGATAAGGTTACACCACTTACCAACACTGCTGAAAGAATACGTTTTTTCATAATATAAAATACTACTCCTTTTCGATAAGACCTTTTAATTGTATCAAAAAATGGCGCAAATTTTGTTACGCCAATATTACAGTTCTATTTAAATCTATCAACTGACAGATACAAAAATAATTTTTCAAGAATAGGTTTAATAAAGATAAAGATCAAAAGATTAAACACTATACTAGGACTTAGTTGATAAATAATAAAATTCGTCACAGACTCATTGGAGAAACCATAAAATAAGGCAAAGCCAAAATTTATAGTATCAAATAGAAAGAGGAATAAAAACATTAACAAAAAATCAACATAGGTATTTCTCTTAACAATTCGACCTAGCTGAGTTAACAGATAGCATAACAGTGGCAAAGTTAGAATTACTATACCAACTGTTTTGAAATAATAGGTATCATAAAGAAATCCAAAATAAACAAGGTAAAGATAGGAATACTTATTTGGAAAATCAAGAGTTAAGATGAAAATATAAATAATAAAAAGATGAGATGATAGAAAAAATTCAGGAGATAAATAATGATTAAGTATCATCGAAATATGACCATCCCATAGAAAAGGAACAATACTCAGTAAGAAAGGAATAATAGAATACTTGGATAATTTCATATTATTTACCATCTCCAACTAAAGTAACATAAGAAATTTTATCAAAATCAGCATAAGGTTTTACCAAAATCGTACGATTACCTTCATAATCACTCACAGAGTCTACAGTACCAATTGGAACATCCTTTACCGATACATCATCAAGACCACTTGTAACCACTTCAGTGCCAACCTTAACGTTAGAAGATGAATTAAGTTGTGTCATCTCTAGCAGCTTCTTTTTATTATCATAACGAGAGATAATCCCGAAAATCTGGTTATCATCCTCTGATTTGACGCTAGAAGCAAGGTAGCTATCACTAGAACTACTAGACAGTAAAGAAATAGTTGTAGTATCATCGTATACCTTAGTTACAAAACCGATTACTCCACCATTAGAAGTTGCTAGCATGGACTTACTAACATTCTTAGACTTACCGACATTAATCGTTAACTCTTTTAACCAAGTCACAGAAGGTCGCATGGAAACTTCAGCAGTGAGAACATTATCACGACTTAGCTTGTCCGAAAGATTAAGCGAAGCTCTTAAAGAATCATTCTCTTCTTGCAAGTTAGAAATAATAGATGATTGATTTTCTAAATTTGATAAAGATTTTTTTAAATCTCGATTCTCATTATAAGTTGATAAGAGATCAGAAATAACATTATGAGATTTTGATAAAGCAGTAAATGGAACTGAAATCACTGAGTCTACTTTGGTAACAAAACCCGAAACATTAGACGAGATTTCCTTCGTTAATTTTTTATTAGTAAAGACAAAAGAAAAAAGCATTACAAAAAATAGAATAACAATAAACCCATAAAGAAGAAATCGATAAAAACTATTTTTCATTTTGTCACCTCAAAAAAAGAAAACGAATTATCTAAAAGATAATTCGTCATAATACTACGGAGAATGGGGGATTCGAACCCCCGCGCCAGTTACCCGACCTAACGATTTAGCAAACCGTCCTCTTCAGCCTCTTGAGTAATTCTCCAATATGGGCACGAGTGGAATCGAACCACCGACCTC
>NZ_KV810610.1:76558-109607 GCF_001812855.1 Streptococcus sp. HMSC072D03 | reverse complement strand
ACTTCTGAGGACTTTGTCTTCAATCTGAAAGAGTTCAAATTGAACTCTTTTTATTTTATTTTGCTTTTACTTCAAAACCTTCTGCTACACCTTCAGCAAAGTTTTCTTCAACAATGCTAGCACAGTGATCACAGATAGTCGCATTGTAGCTACGTTCTTTGGTAGTTGGATCGATACGACGGCAACGATCACAGACATCACCTTCAGCACGTTCTACTGTGAATGCTACACCTTCAAAGCTTACAGCAGACTCAGGAGCATCTCCTTCAGCAATAGTCAATGCTGAAACGATCAAAAGTTGAGCAAGGTTAGTATTCAAACCTTCAAGAAGTTCTTTGACTTCAGCATTAGGATAGATTGTCAAATGAGCTTCAAGCGATTTACCGATAACTTTTTCGTTACGCGCTTCTTCCAAAGCTTTTTGAGCTTGGCCACGGAAATCCATGAAGGCATTCCAATTTTCAAGAAGTGCATCTTGACCAGCGAAATCTTCTGCTTCTGGCAACTCTGACAATTGAACATAGTCTTCTGTTTCAAATTCAAGATATGACCAAATTTCTTCTGCAGTGTGAGGAAGAATTGGAGTCAATAGTTTTGTAATCTTGACAAGAATATCGTAGAAGACTGTTTGCATTTGACGACGTTCAAGTGATTCTGCACTCTCAATATAAACCACATCTTTGGCAAAATCAAGATAGAAAGCAGACAACTCAACGTTAATAAAGTTAACCAAGGCTTTGTAGATAGTTAAGAATTCAAAGTTTGCATAGGCATCACGAATAGTCTTAACTAATTGGTTAAATCGAATAGTCATGTACTGATCTACAGAACGCAAGTCTTCAAAGGCTACTGCATCAGTTGTTGGATTGAAGTCAGATGTATTAGCAATCAAGAAACGAAGTGTGTTACGAATCTTACGATAAGATTCTGATACTTGGCTAAGGATATCCATTGAGATACGAACGTCATTAGTTGTATCAACACTTGTTACCCAAAGACGAAGAATTTCAGCACCAAATTGTTTCTCAACATCACTAGGCGCAATAGTATTACCGAGGGATTTAGACATCTTTTCACCCTTACCATCAAGCGCAAAACCTTGAGACAAGAGTTGTTTGTATGGTGCAACACCATTATTGGCAACAGATGTGATAAGTGATGAGTTAAACCATCCACGGTATTGGTCTGAACCTTCGAGATAAAGGTCCGCTGGATAAGTCAACTCAGGACGGTTAACAACGACACCATTCCATGATGAACCTGAGTCAAACCATACGTCCATAATGTCAGTTTCTTTAGTAAACTCTCCGTTTGGTGAACCTGGATGTGTAAAGCCTTCTGGAAGAAGATCTTTGGCATCACGTTCCCACCAGATAACTGAACCGTGCTCTTCGAAAAGTTTAGCCACATGTTCGATTGTTTCTTCAGTCATGATTGGTGTTTTATCTTCAGCATAGAAGATTGGGAGTGGCACACCCCAAGCACGCTGACGAGAGATCACCCAGTCACCACGGTCACGAATCATGTTGTAGAGACGAACTTTCCCCCACTCAGAATGGAATTTAACTTTTTCAATCTCATCCAAAATCTCTTGACGGAATTTAGAAACAGAGGCAAACCATTGTGGTACGGCACGCCAGATGATTGGTTTCTTCGTACGCCAGTCAAATGGGTATGAGTGTGAGATTTCTTCTTTAGCAAGGAGCAAATCGCCGAGTTTTTCCATAACAATTGGTGCCACTTTATCATAGAACTGACCTTCAAAATCAGGACCAGCATTTTCCATCATAATACCACGCTCATTAACAGTTACGGCAACTTCAAGGCCATTAGCGATACCTACGTTATAGTCATCCTCACCAAAACCAGGAGCCGTATGGACGATACCTGTACCTGAATCTGTAGTAACGTGATCACCAAGGATAACAAGCTCATCAACTTCTGTATCCCATGGGTGTTCAGTGACGATTTGATTCAATTCTTCACCACGGTATGACTGAAGTACTTCCACATCTGTCCAACCGAATTTCTCAGAAAGACTATTAAGCAATTCAGAAGCAACGACAAATTTGCGGTCTTCTCCAGCAGGTTTTACGAGAACGTATTCAATATCAGCACCAACAGTCAAACCACGTGAAGCTGTTACTGTAAATGGTGTTGTTGTCCAAACTACGATATATGTATCTGTGTCTAGTACTCCTTTACCATCCTTTACCTTATTGGCATAGTAAAGTGAGGTTGAAACTAAATCATGGTACTCGATTTCGGCTTCAGCAAGTGCTGACTCTGATGACCATGACCAATAAACTGGTTTTGCACCTTGATAGATGTAACCTTTTTTAGCCATCTCACCAAAGACACGGATTTGTGCAGCCTCATAGTCTGGTGTCAAAGTAACATATGGGTTATCCCAATCAGCCGAAACACCAAGACGTTTGAAATCTTCACGTTGTTTGTCAACTTGTGAAAGTGCATAATCACGACACATCTTAAGGTATTCAGCACGATCAAGTTCTTTACGTTTCACACCTTGTTTTGCCAACACTTGTTCAATTGGAAGACCATGCGTATCCCAACCAGGAACGTAAGGAGCATAGAAACCAGACATTGATTTTGAACGAACAATGATATCCTTAGAGATTTTATTCATCGCATGTCCAACGTGAATATTACCATTGGCATACGGAGGACCATCATGAAGAGTGAAGTGAGGTTTACCTTGGTTCAACTCTTGACGACGTTGATACATCTTAGCATCTTCCCACTCTTTTTGCCAGATTGGTTCTTTGTTAGGAAGTCCAGCTCGCATTGGAAAAGCTGTCTTACCTAGATTTAAGGTTTCTTTGAGTTTCATTATATCTCCTCTTTAATTTAATTTACTAAATAAAAAGAGCCTTCATCAAAAAGGACGAAAGCTCGTGGTACCACCTTAATTCAGAGCAAAAAACATTTGCTCCCTCATATGTCCGTAAGGAGGACCAACCTTCTAACTTACTTAGTTCAGTTAGAATGCTTGAAAATGATAACTATCCAAATAGGGAATGTGGGACTCACACCATCTCCCACTCGCTGTTAATATACTTGGTAAGTTGTATTTTTCTTATTCGCTAATATTCAATTTAAACGTTTGTGTTTCATTAAGATTAATTTCACCTGTTGACTCAGGTTGCAAATCAAAATCTTCATCTACTGGTGCTGAAGTTGGGAAATCTGCTACTTCACTCTCGAAAGTGTCTGGAATACCAAAGTCAACTGGAGTTGAAACAAGTTCGTTTGTTTCATCAACTTCTGGACTAGAGAAATCTTCAACTTGCTTATTACTTTCAGCAACGCGACGTTGAAGTTCAGCCATTTCATCAGGAGTGAATTGACGAGTTGCATCAAATGAAGCTGCATCATTTGAATCTGGTACATGTTCATCCAAAACTTTTTCAACAACTTCTTTAAAGGCAGCATCTGAATTTTGAAGATAAATAGCTGTTGGTTGCAACAATTCACCCCATTCTGGAGCACTTGCTAGGCTAAGCTGACCTTCAACTGCAGCCAATAGGCGTTGGTGGAAGACACGACTTTGACGTTTAAGTTCTTCCGTTTCGATGGCAACACGTTTGGCTTCATCTGTTGCATCACGAAGAATTTCAGATGCCTTAGATTTAGCTTCTTCAACCAAATGAGTAGCATTGAAGTTAGCCTTATTAATCAAGTTAGCTGATTCATCAGCCGCTGAAGCTTTAACTTTTTCAGCTGTTTCTTGAGCCAAAATAACTGATTGACTCAATGATTCTTTCATTTCATCAAAATAAGCCAACTTTTCTTCAAGCTCTTTTACACGAGCAGCAAGTTCACGATTGTCACGAACCAAATCTTCGTAATCATCTACAATAATATCAAGAAATTCATCAACTTCTTGCTCATTATATCCACGAAATTTAGTTGTAAATTGTTTATCTTTAATATCAAGTGCTGTAATAGCCATTACAGGCCTCCTTTATTTTTCATTACCATATCTGATGGTTTAAATTAAATAACTACTTTTTTCTCCGTCTTAACAGACTTTCAATAACGATTTTAACTTTCCCGGACTTTGAAAATCCGTCTTGTTGAGCTAGTCGAAATCTACCATAACCTCTAACCGAAATCATATCACCAATCATAACCGTCTGATTAGCCTTCTCAATTTGTCTATAATTTAATTTAACTTTTCCAGAAGCAATAAGTTTTAAGGCGTTAGAACGGGATAGGTTTAATACCGTCGCCAACACATTATCAAGACGCATACTGGAAAGTAAAACAAAAGATTGTGAATAGTTTTCTTGATTTGAAATCCAATCGTCTTTGCTTACTTCTTTTAGAGTAACCGAAACATTACCAATCTTAGTAATAGTCATTATCGCATAACTTGCTAAATGAGAAGCAATGGAAAATTGAACACGTCCTTCTTCATCAAGAATAATATCTCCAAATACTTGACGGTCAAGACCAAGTTGATTAATCAGTGCTCCCAAAACTTTTGGGTGTGTCAATTTATTGAACTGTCTCGCATAAGAGATTTCTAGTCGTTTAATTTCAAAGTCATCGTCATCAAGCTCGTAATATTCGGGAGCAAGAATGACTCTTCCATACTCTTCAGATTCAAGAGTAGAACTCACAAAAAATTTTAAATTGTAGTAATGAGCTAACTCTTCAACAATCTGAATTTCACGAGGATTCAAGAAATCAGTTAAGTAAGGACTGTACCTATCATCAACTAATTGACAAAATCCCCTAACCTTCTCTAGAAAAGGACGTTCATCTAACGAGTAATGCTGTTCAATATTTTTAATATCTGACATCAGAGTAGAATAAATCTAAGAATTCTAAGTGAAAAGTTTAGTAGAAGTACAATTACCAATATTGAAAAATCAATACCAGCAAAAGCTAAATTCAGGCGACGAAATGGTGCGAGAATCGGTTGAACAATTTGTCTAATGATTCTTCCAAGGCTAGTATCATAGGCCCCTGGGAACCATGATAAGAACGCATAGACTACAAGAAGAATCTCTATCACGTTAACAACACGTGCCCAAATAACATAAAGTAATACAGACATTGCTTAACGTCTCTTCATGTCGAAGTCAAAATTAGCTTCTTGGTTGCCATGCGCCAACCCAATCTCTTCGATGTCAACAACGACATTAATTGGCGTAAGCAAATACATTGAAGAACCAACTTTTTGCAAGTTGCCTGTAAGCACCTTGCTAGCACCATCAATAAAATCAAGACAACGACGAGCTTGCGCTTCCAACATATATTGAAAATCGATTAAAACACATTCGTTTTCAATCAATAGTTCTACAATTTCCTGAGCATCTTCATACTTTTTAGGATATTTAATTGCAATTGTTGCTTTAGTTGTATTCATTTGTTGTGGTCCCTGATTTGCTTGTGAACGACTCAGAGGTAAACTACGAAGGACTTGAGTTTCCTGTAAGTCTGAATGAACATGTTGGCGACGAGGAGGGACTGTAGCCTGATAACGCTCAGGTTGACGTTGCTGACGAGGAGGTGGTGTCTGCACAGGTTTCTGTGCTTTTACTGGACGTTCTTTAGCCTCTTCTTTAGCAGCATCTTCATAATCTGTTACTTCGTCGGTATCAAAATATGAAACAATTTTATCAATTGCGTCTTTTAATGCCATAAGGTTATTCTCCGTTCTCTTTAAAGAATGCACTGCCTATTCTGACAAAGGTTGATCCATTTTGAATAGCCATGTCATAGTCTCGACTCATCCCCATGCTTAACTGATCACAAGGAACATTCTTTAGTTTTTTCTCTTGAATTGATTTTCTAAGTTCATTTGTCTCAGCAAAAATCTTATCAAGTTCTTGAGCATCTGCATCAATTGGAGCCATAGTCATGAGTCCAACTATACAAATCTTATCAAGATTTTCAATTTGTTTTAGAACAGTATCAAGTTCTTCTGGAGAAAAACCATGTTTTGACTCTTCACCTGAAACGTTTACTTGTAGGAAGCAATTAATGGTGTGGTCGGCACGCTTTTGAATTTCCTCTGCCAATTTAACAGAATCCAAAGCATGAAAATAATCAACTAAATTAATAACATCCTTTACTTTACGACGTTGCAGGGTACCAATGAGGTGCCAAGTCAAATCATAATTTTTTAAAGCTTGATACTTATCTAAGAATTTATCAACGCGATTTTCAGCAATGTGCTTGATTCCCGTTTTAACCAATTCTTCAGCGACATCACTTGAAACATATTTGGTTACGGCAATAATATTGACTTCATCGCTAGAGCGATTAGCCTTTTCACAAGCTTTTTTTACCGCCTGATAAACATTATTTTTATTCTCTTCTATAGTCATTATTAACGATTTTTAAAGAATGGTGGTGTCTCCAATTCATCATCATCTTCAACATCACTTGAGAATGTAGACATAGTCAATTGACTATCTAGTTGACCAGTTTCAGGACGAGAAATATTATCACGTCTCAAATCCCAATTACCAAAAGCTGACTGCTCTTGTTGAGGAGTTGCTGCTGCAGGACGAACTCCTGGTTGTGGCATTGAAGGTGTTTCATTATAGTCAAAATTTGGTTGACGTTCAAATGAAGGTTGAGAAACTGGACGTTGCTCTCCTTGAGCAACTTGCTGAGTAGGAGCTGAGGGGTGTGAAGGAGCTGTAGTCACTTTACGTGGCTGAGCTTTCATACCAGATACTTTTTCAGCACGATCTTGGCGAACTCCAGTTGCAACAACAGTTACACGGATTTCATCTTTCAATGTATCATCGATAGATGTACCAAGCCAAATGTTAACACCGTTACCAGCCGCTTGACCAACAATTTCAGATGCTTCTTCTGCTTCTGTAAGGGTCATATCAAGACCACCAGTTACGTTAACGATGACATCTTCTGCACCATCAATAGTAGTTTCAAGAAGTGGTGAATAGATTGCTTTGCGTGCAGCTTCAACAATACGTTCTTCACCTGAACCAATACCAATACCCATAAGTGCATTACCTTTATTTGCCATAACAGTTTTCACATCGGCAAAGTCAAGGTTGATCAAACCTGGGTTAGTGATAAGGTCTGTAATACCTTGGACCCCTTGACGAAGAACATTATCTGCTTCACTAAGAGCTTCAAGAAGTGGTGTTTTCTTATCAACAATTTCAAGAAGGTTATTGTTTGAGATAATAAGTAGGGTATCAACTTGCTCACGCAGCTCTTGAATACCTTCAACAGCGAAGGCACCACGTTTGTTACCTTCGAATCCAAATGGACGTGTCACAACTGCAACTGTCAATGCACCCAAGCTTTTCGCAATACGTGCAATAACTGGTGCTGCCCCTGTACCAGAGCCACCACCCATACCAGCAGTGATAAAGACCATATCAGCTCCTGTAAGTGCTTCTGTAAGTGTTTCTTCACTTTCTTCAGCTGCCTTACGACCAACTTCAGGTTGACCTCCGGCACCAAGGCCACGAGTCAATTTAGGACCCAATTGGATTACTGTTTCTGCTTTAGAAGAGCTGAGTGCTTGAATATCAGTATTAGCTGCAATAAATTCAACACCAGCAAGACCTTCTTCAATCATTCGGTTGATGGCGTTTCCGCCACCTCCACCGACACCGATAACTTTAATTACCGCACCTTGAACTGATGCGCTATCAAATGAAAAACTCATTTTATTTCCTCGCTTTTACTAGATTCAATTAATCAAACATACTGCCGAAAATACCACGAACACGATCACCAAGTTTTTGTTTTTGTTCATGATTTTCTTCTTCAACTGGCAGAGGTACCTCAATGGTGTTCTCAACTGGAACAGGATTTGGCTGAGGAGCCACTCGAGGTGCTGGAGTAGGAGTTCTATCAAAACTCAAGGCAGGAGCCTCATTGTCGATTGGTTTACGACGAAGATACTCTTCACCAGACACAGCCTGTTGTGCGATGATATCAACTTCTGTAAGAAGACCAACATACTCAACAAGACTAATCACATTTGCAAACATTGGATTACGGATACCAACTTGATTTGGCACGTAAAGTTTAACATTTGTCTCAAAAATTTCTTGAGCAACTTCAACCACACCTGGCATGATAGCTGTTCCACCTACAAGGACAATGCCACCAGGCAAATCAAGTAGACGTCCTCGAGTCAAGTCTTGTTTAACTCTATCAAGGATATGCTTCACACGAGCTGAGATAATCTCAGCAAGGTATTTTTCTGTAATCTCAACTGGTGAATTCTCACCTACAACTTCTACTTGGACAGTTTCTGTTTCGCTTGCTTCTTCAATATCTGCATTACCAAAATTGAACTTAAGTGCTTCAGCAATCTGCATTGAAGTCTTCAAAACTTTTGAAATATCCTTAGTGATGTACTCGCCACCTTCAGAATAAATATTGGTAAATTGAAGTTCTTGAGCACGCATGCTTGCAACAGTTGTTTGACCGCCACCCATATCAATAACAGTAGCACCAAACTCACGTTCACCTTCATTTAGAACAGCACGTGTCATTGCAAGAGGAGAGATGATAATATTCTCTACTTGAATACCCGCACGTTCAACTGTCTTACGAAGGTTGTGAAGAATCGTTGTTGGACCTGTGTAAATGAGACCTCTCATTTCAAGACGAATCCCCATCATTCCACGAGGATCACGAATTCCTTGGAAGCCATCAACAATAAACTCTTCAGGAACTAGTGAGATAACCTCACGCTCAGGTGTAATGCTCTTTGTCAAGGCTGAGCGAACAACACTTTCAACATCTTCATCTTTGATTTCTTTTGATTCACTTGTTACAGGAATCATACCTTGTGTAGGCTCAATTTGAAGAAGATTAGCTGGAAGCCCAACGTTCACTTGCTCAATAACAATCCCAGCTTTTTCTTCTGCTTGTTCAATAGCTGTTTTGATTGATTTCGCTGCAGCGTCAATGTCAACAATGATGCCATCTTTCACACCAGAACTCTTAACATTACTTACTCCGATGACATTCATTGATCCATCAATAAACTCAGCAACAAGAACCTTAATCGAGCTAGTTCCTATATCTAATCCTGTAAAAAAGCCATCTCTAGCCATTCACTCGACCTCTCAATCTTTCCATTCAATATCTTTGTAAACTGTATAAAAACAGAATTATTCGGATACTATTGTACCATAAAAAAACGTAAAATGTCAGCATTTTACGTTTTTTATTATTCAATATTAGCCTTGAGCAGGGGAAGTCCGAAGAGTTGTTTCTTGACCAACACTTGGTTTTTCTTCTGGTTGGATACCTGAATTTTCAGAATTAGTTTCTTCTTCAGAATGCTGTTCCGTTGATGTTGTAGTATCTTGACCTTCTTCAGAAGTTGCATTTTCTTCCTTTTTATCAGTCTTATCTTTGTCTTTCTTTTTATCCCCATCAGTTTTTGATGATTCAACTTCAGGAGTCGTTGTATAAAGTCCAACTTCCATATCTACAATACTTCCATCTGAAAGTTGACTTTTAATTTTCTCGTAGTAAGGAAGCTTAACTGTTAATTGAGAAAGAGGAACACGAATGGAATTGCCATCGTACAACTCAATCGTTAGTAAATCTGAAGTTGCTTTAGTAGGCGTAAGATTAATAATTTGAATATTATTCTTGATTTTTGTATCAAGTTTATTTAATTCTTTTACTAACTCTTCGATTTTCTTCTCGTCATCAATTTTTAAAGTGATGAATTTATCAGGTAGATTACTAGTTGAAACCGTTCCTCCTGTCTTACCACTTTGAAGAATAGAAACATAACCATTTGTAGTTTGACGATAAGCCACAATTGGGTATTCTTTTACTGCAATATTAAATTGATTTGGAAAACTATATGTTACTGTAGCCTTTTTAACCCAAACATTGGTTTTTTCAACAGTTGATGCAACCTTTCCTTGGTTGAAAAAGACATGAGTGATATAGTCTGTATCAAGAATACCACTTGCAACTTTCACATCTTCTGGTAAAGCATTTTTTGTTCCTGATACAGTGAGAACCTTTTGTTTTGACCAAGGTGAAATAAAGAAAAGTGAAAATACGATTAGGAGTGCAGCGATAAAAACAACTAGTCCTGCAAGATTTTGTTGTGCAATTGGAATATTACTAGTTGTATTACCTTTTTTTCGTTTCTTCCTTTTGGTCTTTTTTTTCTTTTTAACCTTCTTTTTCACTGGTAGCTGGCTCTCATTTGAAGTCGCTTCTTGTGAATGAACGACCTTTCCATTCGCAAGTTCTTCAGAATCTTCGGTTTCTTTTTTTCTCAAAAATTCGAGGTTTCTCTTCTGCCACTCTGTGAGAACTTGTTTTTCTTGTGATTCTTGATCCTTTTTTGCCATGAAATTCCTTTATTTTTTTGAAATACTAGTCACTAATAGGTTATAAAAATCATCAGGAGAAGTGATTTCCTCAGATTTAGCCATAGCTTCTTTGTAAGTCTCTGCATGTTCAACAAGTTGTTCAAGCTCATGATTTAAGGTTTCCCAACTTAATTCTGTTTCCTGTAATTGACGTGCGTAACCTTTTCGTTCAAAATAAGCAGCATTTTCAAGTTGGTCTCCTCGGCTAGCTTCTTTCCCTAAAGGAATAATTAAATGAAGTTTTTTCATAGCCAACAATTCGAAAATCGTATTTGAGCCACCACGAGTTACAACTAAATCTGCCGTATCCATAAGAGGTTGGTACAAATCTGTCACATAATCGACTCTATAAAGATGACGTTCTAAGGTATTCAATGAAGAGTCCCCAGAAATATTAATGACATTATATTTTTCAGTCAGCTGTGGAGTATTACTAATAAAATCATTAAATACCTTTGCACCAGCTGAACCACCAATGAAAAGGACAGTTTTTAAGTTGTCATCAAACTGTTCTTTAATCTTATCAAGGGCACCGGACTGATTAGATGTCGCCATTCCTACCTTTGTAATAGCACCTACATGTTTTGTCTTTGCCAATCCTTTTGATTGTTCAAAAGTCGTAAACATAGTAGTCGCAAATTTATAGGCAATTTTATTGGCCAAGCCCATAGAAAGGTCAGACTCATGCACATATACAGGAACTCCTAATAATTTAGAAGCAATTACCGGTGGCACTGAGACAAATCCACCCTTTGAAAAGAGTGCTTGGGGGCGAATCTTGGCAATAATTGCAATAGACTGTAGAATCCCCCAACCAACTTTAAAGACATCCAACATATTTTGCCATGAGAAATAACGACGTAGTTTACCTGTAGCAATACTATGGAAAGTCACATCTAAGCCAGATTTATCAATCTGCTCATGTTCAATCCCGTGCTTATCACCGATATAGTGCACTTCCCATCCATCTTTGAGAAATTTTGGAATTAAGATAAGATTTAAAGTCACATGTCCAACGGTTCCACCACCGGTAAAAACAATCTTTTTCGCTTTTGCCATAGACTATCCCTTCAATTGCTCAACAGTTGTGATAAATTCGTCACCACGCACTTCGAAATTCTTGTACATATCCCAGCTTGCGTTTGCAGGGCTCAACAAGACAACATCTCCTGCACTGGCTTGATCAAAAGCAATACGTGTCGCATCTGCCACATCTTTGGCATCAAGATAAGTCACGCCCGCTTTATCAGCAGCACGTTTGACACGAGGAGCTGATTCTCCTAAAATCACCATTTTCTTAAGACCAGTAATGTCAGGAATGAGTTCATCAAATTCATTACCACGATCCAAACCACCGGCAATCAAAATGACTTTACTATTATCAAAACCAGAAAGTGCTTTTTGTGTCGCTAAAATATTTGTTGACTTACTATCATTATAGAATTTCACTTCATCGATAGTGTCAACGAATTGGAGACGGTGCTTAACCCCACCAAAGCTTGCGAGAGTTTCTTTGATAGCTTGGTTTGAAATACCTGACAATTTTGCTACAGCTATAGTTGCCAAGGCATTTTCAACATTGTGACTACCAGGAACGCCAATC
This sequence comes from Streptococcus sp. HMSC072D03, assembly GCF_001812855.1. NCBI lineage: Bacteria > Bacillati > Bacillota > Bacilli > Lactobacillales > Streptococcaceae > Streptococcus > Streptococcus sp. HMSC072D03. Next base: position 97,619 of record NZ_KV810610.1, on the reverse strand, counting down.
TCATCGGCTTGCATCACCAATTCACCTTTGAAGTAGAGACCACCATTTTCAAGATAGGCACCATCTACTTTTTCCACTGTTGAGAATGGAACTACTTGTGCTTTAGTTTGTGTAGCCAATTCCTTAGCTAAATCTTGATTAAAGTTCAAAACAACAAAATCATCCGCAGTCATCTGATTTTGAATATTCCATTTGGCAGCCACATATTCTTCAAAACTACCATGATAGTCAATATGTGTAGGCATCAAGTTAGTAATCACAGCAATATGTGGATGGAAGCTGTCAATCCCCATCAATTGGAAAGAAGACAATTCCATAACTAAGGTATCTTGAGCAGTAACTGACTGTGCAACTTCTGACGCAGGGAAACCAATATTTCCAGACAAGACACCCGATTTGCCACCATGGTTTAGGACATCAGCAATCATAGTTGTCGTTGTTGTCTTACCATTTGAGCCTGTAATACCGATAATAGGTGCTTCAGATACTAGGTAAGCTAATTCCACTTCAGTCCAAACAGGAATGCCTTTTTCAAGTGCACGAGCCACCATTGGATTGTCATAACGAATTCCAGGATTTTTCACCATTAGTTCAAAATTTTCATCCAAAAGTTCAAGAGGATGTCCGCCACAGACAACCTTAATCCCTTCTTCAAGAAGCGCCTGTGCTGACGGATTTTCCTCAAATGGTTTACCATCATTTACTGTGACAATAGCACCCAACTTAGCCAATAGGCGGGCAGCTGCTTCACCAGATTTAGCCAAACCAAGGACCAAAACTTTTTTATTTTCAAATTGTGTTACTGATTTCATAATTCGTCCATTCTCTCAAATTGTATCATAATCATTTTACCCTTTATCCCAAGCTATTTCAAGGAGTTACCTCTTCTTGGCAAAAGAAAAAGCCAATCTATTCGATTGACTTTTAATCTCATGCTACTTATTTATCTTCATGTTCAGCTTTTTCATGATTAAGCTCTGACATAGCGAAAAAATCTTTCAAGGTGAAATAGCTCAATACAAGCATTCCCACCGTAACAAAGAACTCACCAGGTAAACTGAAGAATTTAATGATTGATAGCACTGCTAAAAGTAGGAGCAATGCTAAGGTAGCCATGACAAAGAGAAGATTCATGGTGTTTTTTACCGACTTTGGTGCAATAAAGAAATAGAATGATGCAATCAATATAGCAACAATCAGATAAAACATCTCTTCTCCTCTCTATATATTATTCAGCTTCTGCTGCTTTTTTCTTACGTTTATTGGCTTTATCACGCTCTGCTTTATTCAAAATTTGTTTACGCAAGCGGATAGATTCAGGCGTTACTTCCATGTACTCATCGTCATCCAAGAACTCAAGTGATTCTTCAAGAGTCAAGATACGTGGAGTCTTGATAACAGCCGTTTGGTCCTTAGTTGCTGAACGCACGTTTGTCATTTGTTTTGCTGTAGTGATATTGACACCAAGGTCATTTTCACGAGCATTTTCACCAACAATCATACCTTCATAAACTTCAGTACCTGGGTTAACAAAGATTGTACCACGTTCTTCAATACGCATGATTGAGTAAGTTGTCGCTTTACCAGTATCGATAGAAACGAGGGCACCACGGTGACGTCCACCAATTTCACCAGCAACAACTGGCAAGTATTGGTCGAAAGTATGGTTCATGATACCGTAACCACGTGTCATAGACAAGAATTCAGTTGAGAATCCAATAAGTCCACGAGCTGGTACGAGGAAGATAAGACGTGTCTGACCGTTACCAACCATTTGCATATCAAGCATATCACCTTTACGTTCTGAAAGGGCTTGGATAATAGAACCTTGGTACTCTTCTGGAGTATCAATTTGAACACGTTCAAATGGCTCACATTTCACGCCATCAATTTCTTTGATGATAACTTCTGGACGAGATACTTGAAGTTCGTATCCTTCACGACGCATTGTTTCGATAAGGATTGACAAGTGCAATTCCCCACGACCTGAGACAGTCCATTTATCTGGTGAATCAGTTGGATCAACACGAAGAGATACGTCTGTTTGCAACTCTGCCAAGAGACGCTCTTCAACCTTACGTGATGTCACGTGTTTACCTTCACGACCTGCAAACGGTGAGTTATTAGCCAAGAAAGTCATTTGAAGTGTTGGTTCATCAATACGAAGAACTGGCAATGGTTCGACAGCATCAGTTGGTGTGATTGTTTCACCAACGAAGATGTCTTCCATACCTGAGATGGCAATCAAATCACCAGCTTTTGCTTCTTCAATTTCACGACGTTCCAAACCAAAGAAACCGAAAAGTTTAGTAACACGGAAGTTCTTTGTTGTTCCATCAAGTTTTGAAAGGGTAACTTGGTCACCGACTTTTACAGTTCCACGGAAGATACGTCCGATACCGATACGTCCAACGAAATCATTGTAGTCAAGAAGTGACACTTGGAATTGAAGAGGCTCATCTGAGTTATCTACAGGAGCTGGGATGTGGTCAATAATAGTGTCAAAGATTGGAGCCATAGTGTGCTCTTGATCAGCAGGGTTATCTGACAATGATGATGTTCCGTTAATCGCTGATGCATACACAACCGGGAATTCCAACTGATCATCATCGGCACCAAGCTCGATGAAGAGTTCAAGAACTTCATCAACAACTTCTTCAGGACGAGCTGATGGTTTATCAATCTTGTTAACAACAACGATAGGTGTCAAGTTTTGCTCAAGCGCTTTTTTCAACACAAAACGTGTTTGAGGCATTGTACCTTCGTAGGCATCGACAACAAGGACAACCCCATCAACCATTTTCATGATACGTTCAACTTCTCCACCGAAGTCCGCGTGACCTGGTGTATCCATGATGTTGATACGCGTACCGTTATAAGCAACGGCTGTATTTTTGGCAAGGATGGTAATTCCACGTTCTTTTTCAAGATCGTTTGAGTCCATTGCACGCTCATCAAGCTCTTTACGCTCGTCAAGAGTGTGTGATTGTTTCAACAATTCATCAACAAGTGTTGTTTTACCGTGGTCAACGTGGGCAATGATGGCTACGTTACGGATATCTTCTCTAAGTTTAGTCATTTTTTCCTCTTTAATTTTTATTTCAACTTTTAAAGTATACCACATTTTCAACAAAATGGCAGAGCTCAGCTAATTGTAAACGTTTTTCAACAAGAAAAAGGTGCTGTCCACCTATAATTGGTCAGACACACCTTCTGTCATTCATTAGTTATCAATTGTAAGTGCAAGACTAGCAGCTCCGATGATACCAGCATCATTTCCAAGTTCTGCTAATTTCACTTTTGTTGTACGGCGAACTTGTGGGAATGCATAACGTGTAAAGTATCCTTCGACACGGCTACGCAAGAATTCACCAGCTGCTGAAACACCACCACCGATGACAACTGAATCTGGGTTAAGAATATTTGAGATATTTGCTGTTGCAAGTCCGAGGTATTCAGAGACTTTGTCAACGATGCTATCAGCAAATTTGTCGCCTTCGGCAGCGGCAACGAAAATATCTTTACTTGTTACTTGCTCACCATTATCTACAGCAGCTTTAATAGAAGAGTCACCTTCATATCCTTCTGCTAAATGACGTGCCAAACGTACGACACCTGTTGCAGAAGCTACAGTTTCCAAGCATCCTTTGTTTCCGCAAGTACATTCAAATCCTGTTTCAGGCTCAACGATAATGTGGCCAATTTCACCACCAGCACCGCCAACACCATGGATCAAGTTACCATCAGCGATAACGCCGCCACCAACTCCTGTTCCTAATGTCACAAAGACAACATCAGGATTGTTAGCACCAGCACCAACCCAACGTTCACCGAGGGCAGCAACGTTAGCATCATTATCAATTGCAAATGGAATACCGAGTTCTTTTTCGATGATAGATCCAACTTCTTGAGTTTCTGCCCAGTTCAAGTTGAAAGCACCAGTGACCGTTTTATTTTCACGATTAACAGCTCCTGGAGAACCCATACCAATTCCAATGAAATCTTCTGCAGTAAGTCCGTACATTTCCAAACGGTGTTTCAAAGACTCCACGATGTTAGGGACGATGTGACGACCATTTTCAAGCGTATTTGTTTCAATCGCCCATTTTTCTTGGACTTCACCTTCTGAAGTCAAAATACCAAATTTAACAGTTGTTCCACCAAGGTCAATTCCCAAGAGTTTTTTACTCATTTTCTTTCTCCATTTCAATGCGATGTTCACGTCGTAAAATCATTTCAGCAGTAAGATAGTTGTCCTTATCCACCAAACCATTCTGGTAGAGGGCTTCTAACTCAATCTTCATCATTTCGATATCATAAAGCCTTTTCCCTAGGTAAACTACTATGCCAAACTGTTTCAACAACTGTTGAACGTCATATAAAGTTTTCATAGCAATATTTTAGCAAAAAGCTTCTGCCATGACAAGATAGTTTTGAAAACCTTTACAGATTATTGTATACTTCAAAAAAACCTGAGTCATTTAGACTCAGGTTTTTGACAATTCGGGCAAATCCCATGTAAAATCATCTGTTCACGAGTAATGCGAAATCCTGTTTGTGATTCTACCTCTTCCTTGAAAGACGGAATCGGTAAGTCTAAGTCAGTAATGTGACCACATTTTTCACAAACAATGTTTAAGTGGTCATGCCCCATAAAATCATAATAGGTTGTATTATCATTATTAACCTTAATTTCAGAGACAATCCCTTCTTCAACCAACACCTTCAGGTTGTTATAGACCGTCGCTAAACTCATCCCAGGATTGTCAGGGAGTAGGTCATAATATATCACATCTGCACTAGGATGTTGATCAGACATCATCAAATAGCGAATAACAGCTTTACGAGATTCCGTCAACCGAATTCCTTTAGCTTTTAACTGATTTAGGACATCTTCATAAACGCCTAGACTACGTCGATGTACAGACATATCGCCACCCCCCCTTCTTCTAAAAGTATTTTACGTCTATTATACACTTTTAGAGGAACTCTTGACAATCATCTTAACTCAAAAATGCTTATCTCAAGCCTGGCGCTTGTCCAAGCTCAGCAGTCAACATCCAGATTGTCTTATCAATTTCAGATTTAGCTGCAGTGAAGATATCATTTGAAGGAGCATCTCCTTCTTCATCTGTGATATCCAAACCAACTTGGAACAATACTGACAAATATTTGTATGTATCAACCAATAATTGAATTTGATCAGACATTGGTTTATCAAATGTACCAGTAGTTTCAGTCAAGCCTGAATTGGATGAAAATTCTACCAAAGTTGAGTATGGTTCCCCACCAATAGTAATCAAACGCTCACTAATAACATCAAGATGAGCATTCAAACTATCCATCAATTCATCCATTTTTGGATGAAGATAGAGGAAACCAGGACCACGCATATACCAATGAACTTGGTGAACGATCGAAGCTGCTACAGACAAATCAGCAACTGCTTGATTCAAAACTGCTTTAGTTTTTGTATTTGAGGGTGTTTCAGCTTGTTGGTTAACTGTTTCATTGATTGTTTCTTTAATTGAATATACCATATTAATTCTCCTTATTTAGAATTACTATTATTTATATTTTTATTTTAGAATATTTCTAAATAAGATGCAAGCAAAATGTTTTTTCTCACTCTTTTTCGAATAATTAGGTATGTTAAGTATTATTTATTTTTTTCTGGGAGCCTCTTTAGGTTCATTTATCGGACTGATTTGTGATCGTTTCCCTGAGAAGTCGATTATTTTTCCTAGTAGTCACTGTAGTCATTGCAAGCATCAGTTGCGTTTTTTCGAGATGATCCCTATCCTCTCACAACTTTTCTTAAGATCTCGATGTCGATCATGTCAGACTTCTATACCTCTTCGTTACCTCTTTATGGAACTATTTTGTGGAGTAATATGCCTGCTATATTTCTATGACTTTTTGAGTCTTGAAGTAACCTACTTTCTTTACTTCAGCCTTTGTTTATCAATTTTTGATTTGAAGCATAAATCCTATCCGCTTCTGATTTGGATAGTTGGAACACTCCCGCTCCTATTCATGGGAAACCACTATCTCACTTTTACCTTAGGACTCATATTAGCAATTATATCCTATATTAAACGTTTAAACATTGGAGAAGGCGATTTTCTCTACTTAGCTAGTGCCTCACTTATTTTCCCACTTTCAAAAACACTACTAATTATTGAAATTGCCTGCCTATTAGGACTAGCTTACTTCCTTCTACGAAGAAATCTCAAGGAATACATCGCATTTGTTCCATTTCTTTTTCTCGGGATAGTACTCCTTACTTTTTGTTCAATTGTGATAGAAAAAAGCCGATAAACCTCGGCTTTTTTCTATTAGTTCATATTAACACGGTGCCACTCATTAATGACATAACAAAGCATCTCTAATTGTTGCAGTCCTACATTATTAATTTCTGAAGTCTCTTCGTCCGAACCACCTAAATAACGTGTATAAATGGCTATAAGATACGGTGTATCTTCCATCACGATAGCATCAACATTTAAGGCTTCACGGACATAACCTGGTTTCTGATAAATAGTCAATCCTTGATTATATGTTTTATAATAATATTCTGGGAAAGACTCTCCCAAATATTTGAGAATATCTTTATAATCCTCTTGGTGTTTCCAAAGATAATCCAAAACTTGGATATAATAATCCGTTGTTGTCTTATTACCATGCATTTGGATAGTCTTCACTTCACCTTTTGATTTACCGTATTTATCGAGCATACCATAGAATTTTTCCATACCACCAAGGCGTTCTGCCAAAGCGTAGGCTGGTGTATTCTCTGAGTAAACTAGAGAATATTCCTGCATCTCTGGAATAGTCATTGAACCACCAAAAGCAGCAACATAATTATCATGTTCACCCTGATACTCATACTCAGTATTAGTAATATCAAAACGTTCAGTTAAAGAAAGTTTGCCCTTATTAACCTCATCCATGACCAGCATGTTTAGTGGCAATTTATAAGTTGATCCTGCAGTCATTGGCTGAGTATCATTCATAGAGTATTGCTCATTTGTCTTGGTATTTTTATATGAAAAGGCAATTTGGCTAGACTCAATACCTTGGTCAGCCATAAATGCTTCAACCACTTGGCTCAATGTCATGTTAGCATAATCATAATACAATCCATTACCATACATGGTATCTGCATCTGCTTCCATGACTGCTTGTTTAGCTTCGGCTGATTTATTAGTTGGAGTTACCTTTTCCTCTTTTTCTTTGTCTTCTTTTTTAGTGACTTTAGAATTAGAACCGAAGATATTTCCAAGGCTACCGGTGTTACTAGCTTGTTTACCACGTCCTGCTAAAGCAAGCATAGCAACAAATAAAAGAATTACCAAAACACCTAGGAAAGCTAAGATAAGATAAGCTTTTTTATCATCACGAGATGATTTTGATCTAGATTTCTTAGAGCGCTTACTTCTAAGTGCCAAAGTTTCAGTTTTTGCTTCTTTTTCCTTGTGCTCTACTGGTACTACTGTTTCCTCAGTTGCTTTCTGGTCTACTGATTTTTTAGAAGTCTTTTTAGTATCTTCTTTTACTTCTTTTTTGTTGCCTTTCTTGACATCTTTATTAGTGTCTTTTTGAAGGTCTTGTTTTAACGAATCTTTTTTCTTATCTTTAGTTTTTCGGCGATTTCCACTATACTTTTTGCTTGAATGTTTTTCCTTTTTTTTCATAACAATTATAGTTTAAGATATAATTCACTAAAAATCAAGGAGATTTTACAATCATATTACAAAAAAATCATCCCCAATAGTGAGGATAATTTTAAACTTATTTAGCTGCTGCATAAAGCTCAGCAACTTTATTCCAGTTAATGATTTCAAAGAAAGCTTTGATGTAGTTTGGACGTACGTTACGGTAGTTTAGGTAGTAAGCATGTTCCCAAACATCAAGTGCCAAGATTGGTTTCTTACCGTCTGAGATAGGAGTGTCTTGGTTAGCAGTTGAAACAACTTCAAGCTTACCTTCAGCGTTAACAACAAGCCATGCCCAACCTGAACCAAAACGAGTTGTTGCTGCCGCTGTGAAAGCTTCTTGGAAGGCTTCAAATGAGCCGAAAGCTTCGTTAATAGCAGCTGCTACTTCTGCAGTTGGTTCTTGTTTTTCAGGAGACAAGAGTTCCCAGAAAAGTGCGTGGTTAAGGTGTCCACCACCATTGTTAATAAGTGCTTGACGGATATCTGCTGGAATTTGTTCCACGTCAGCCAAAAGTGCTTCGAGATCTTCACCAATTTCTGGGTGTTTTTCAAGAGCAGCATTAGCATTTGCTACATAAGTTGCGTGGTGTTTGTCGTGGTGAAGAGTCATTGTTTCAGCATCAATGTATGGTTCCAATGCATCGTAAGCGTAAGGAAGGTCTGGAAGGATAATTGCCATAGTAAAGGTCCTCTTTTCATTTTTTCTTCATTTTACCGTAAAGTGGTAGAGCTTTCAAAAATTTTGCTTACAAAATCAAAGAAGACTCTAAATCTCTAGCGGTTTGATACGATTTTTAGAAGTGCTAAATCAAACAAGTAATCTTTATCTAAAGTTCCTGTTTTTATCTGGTAATCTGTCTCTACTAAAATCTTAATCGTCATTTTTAAGAATGCTACTGACAAAGGACGGCTATCTCTCAATGCAAAACGAACCTGAAATTGGTTAACTTTACGCCCTAAATAATCTGACAGACTTGAAACAATTTGCTGCTCACTTTTTCCTTGAGCAGATAAGAGTTTAACCTGTAAATAGGTACGAAATTGTCCCAACATCACAGCAATCAACTTAATCTCATCTTCACCCTGAAGCCGTAAATCATGAACCAATTCACGAACACTCTGAATCTGACCTCGCAAAAGTAGTTGCGTCATATCAAAAATATTATCTTGCAAACTTTTCGGAATGGCTTCAGCAATATCTTGCGATGAGATAATTCCTTCCGTTTTATATCCCTTTAGAAAAGCTAAGTTTTTTTGAACATCTGAAAAGTCAAAATTTGACTTAATCAAAAGTTCCTCAAAGACTCCTGTATCAAATGTAAGCCCCTCTTGATGCGCCTGCTTTTGAAAATAGGTTCTAAGTTCTGCATCTTTCAAGGGACTGGCTTCAAGCACCATGGCATCACGCTTGAGAAGTTTGACTAAACGACGCTTTCCATCTAGCTTTCCTGCAGACATCAAGACAAGACGTGTTGTTTCAACAGGAGACTCAAGATAATTTTCAAGGCGCTTCAACTCTTTCTCATCCAGATATGATTTTTTAGCAGTAGTCATATCTGCGAAATGATCAAAAATAACCACCTTCTCATCTGCAAAAAAAGGCATGCTTTCTATATCGAGCTCAGCATCTTGATAATCAGTCTCAGACATATCAAAATAAGAATAGGTTAAGTCACTCGGATCAAAACCAATTTGTTTTAAAAATTTTTCTTTAGCTTGACTATACTGCCCTAAATCCTCGCCCGCTAAGACCGTTATCATGGGGAGCTTTTCTTTGGACAGCTTTTCAATCGTTTCCATAGCAATCATGGTTTTATTATAACAGAATTTTCACCATAACAAAAAGCCCACCACCAAAGTGATGAACTTTACTTTATTAACCAGAGTTACGAAGACCTGTTGCAATACCATTGATAGTAATGTGAATAAGGCTAATTTCGTCATCGGTCAAATCATTGTTACGAAGACGTTTAATCAATTCAATTTGGATGTAGTTCAAGACATTGAAGTATGGCAAACGGAAGTCCAAACTTGCTTTAAGCGATGGACTCTCATCAAGGAAGCCATCATGTTTTTCAATGGCAAGAATAACATCCTTAGTCATCTGCCACTCATCCAAAATAATATTGAAGACACTGCGTACTTCTTCACTCTCTGCCAATTGTGCATAGTGGAAGGCGATATTCATGTCTGATTTTGAAAGCACCATGTCCACGTTTGACAAAAGTGAACGGAAGAATGGCCATGTTTCAAACATATGTTGAAGTTTCTCGAGGTTGCCTTCTTCAGCTTGGATAAAGCGATTAAAGGCAGAACCCACACCATACCAACCTGGGAACATGATACGATTTTGTGACCATGAGAATACCCAAGGAATCGCACGAAGACCAGAAATCTCAGTAATTGTCTTACGAGCCGCTGGACGAGAACCGATATTCAAACTTGAGACTTCTTTAATAGGGCTTGCTTCAAAGAAGTAATCATAGAAATGTTCGTTTCCAAAGACAAGATCACGATAGATAACATTAGAATCATGAACAATACCGTCCATAATTTCACGGAAATCAACCAATTCATCTGGGTCGGCAATTTGACGTGTTACCATACGGTCAAGGGCAGCTGAAACAAGCATTTCAAGATTGTAGTAGGCAGCATCCTTATTACCATATTTATTACCGATAACTTCACCTTGCTCAGTCAAACGGATACGGTCCTTAATGGTACCAAATGGTTGAGACGTAATAGCATCGTATGATGGGCCACCACCACGACCGACAGTACCACCACGGCCATGGAAGAAGGTAATCTTAATGCCACGCTCTTCACCAATCTTAGTCAACTCATTTTGAGCTTTGTAAAGCGTCCAACCTGAAGACAAGTAACCACCATCTTTGTTAGAGTCTGAGTAACCCAACATGATTTCTTGGTAGTTGTTACTATTCTTGATCCAACGTTTAACGATATCATAACCAAGATATTGTTTCATGATATCATTAGAGTTTTCCAAGTCTTCGATAGTTTCAAAAAGTGGAACAATTTGGACACGCGCACGTTCAGTATCAACCAAACCAACTTCTTTAAGAAGGATAGCCAACTCAAACATATCAGAAACGCTCTCAGTGTGAGAAATGATATGTTGTTTGATGACATCTTCACCGATATAGTCTTTCAAGAGACGAGCAGTGCGGAAGATTGCCAATTCTTTTTCAAGTGTTTCAGACTTAGGCACATTAGTTGATGACAAGGTACGAGGATCTTCTTGCAATTCTTTAAGAAGAACAGCAACCTTTTCAACCTCTGTTAATTCACTATAGTTATCAACAATATTTGCAGATTTAAGCAACTCTGCTACACATGCTTCATGAACACTTGAATCTTGACGCATATCGATTGTAGCAAGATAGAAACCAAAGACTTCTACAGCTTGAAGAAGCTCTTCGAAATCACCTGAAATCAAGACAGCATCGTCGTTTTCAAGAAGTGAATTTTTGATTGCCAAAAGATCATCATGGAAGGCATCTGCTGTTTCGTAGAATTCTGTTGTTTGTTGTGAGACAGCTTGAAGACTTTGGCTGAGACGTTGTTGCACGTAATCAGCTACTACTTCACCTGTTGAAGCCGAACCCAGACGAACATTTTCAGAAAGGCGTTTAGCAACTCTTTCCTTGCTGAAGTTCCCTTCTTTAAAGAAAAGAAGTGTTTGAATCAACTTAGACTGGATGTAACTGAAAGCACGACGGTAAGGTTCATTTTCACGATAAACAGATGTATCTGGAGAATGTTTCGCCATCTCTGCTACTGTATCTGAAACCTCAGTCAAGCGTGATGAGAGGGAGAATGAACGGTAAAGATTATCAACTTTTTCGATATAGTAGTTGAGGATAACTTCACTTTGCAATGTTGCAGAAAGTTTAAGAGTTTCTGCTGTTACAAATGGGTTCCCGTCACGGTCACCACCAATCCACATACCCATAGTAATAGGTGTTGGATTGTCAAGTTCAATACCTTTTTCAACCGCTAAACGTTTGAATTCATGTGATAGGTTCGTAATCGCCTTAATCAATGAGGAGTTATAATACTCCATAACGTTAGTGATTTCGTTTTTAACCTTAAGTTTTTTCTCACGAATGATATCTGTTTGCATCATAATTTCTACATAACGACGCAAATCTGCATACCATTTATCCTTGTTAATAAGACCAGCCTTAACATCACGATGCTTACGAAGAAGTTCGTGAATGTGGTTAGTCAATTCAAGCATAGTTTTACGTTGAACCTGAGTTGGGTGGGCTGTCAATACTGGCACGACATTGACATGTTCAAGAATGTCACGTGCATTATCACTTTCAGCGACAACATCAAAGGTTTCAGACAACTTACCTAGATAAGATTCATCAATATTGTTCTTGTGGTTGACTTCATAAGCCAAATCCACGTCCTCAGAGATATTAATCAAGAGAGGTAACAAAGAGAAATAACGTGATGCAACGACCATATCGTCATTCGTCATTTCTGAAATGGCTTGTGTAAGGGCCACATAGTCACCTTCATCATAAAGTTCAACCAAATGTTGGATAGTTGTGAGACCTTGCTCTCCAGCCATGCCTCGTGTTGCATCATCCAACAATTCTTTCAAGATACCAACTTCTTCAGAGATGATTTCCTGGTTGTTACTGCTTTCCAATTTGTTAAAAGCCAAACCGTATTCTCCTTACTTTATGTAGTACCCTTTTATCATATCACTTTTAAAACAAAAGTAAACTATTTTCCTTTAAATCGTCAGTTATTTTGCAATTTTCCGACTTTTCCAAACAATTTTTTAAGCCCATTTCCGAACTTTATTAAAAAAAGACTCTGAAACAGAGTTCAGAATCTTAATTATACTTTTTTTGATAGAATTTGATTTCATCGCCATCTTCAACCTTAAGTTGGTTGGCTGCTTTTTCACCAAGTTTCCCATTAACATCAAACATCCAATAGATGCCCTTATCTTTATCTTGAGAAATACCATCAATCTCAGTGATGAAGCCATCATTTTCTTGAACAGGATATACCTCTTCCAAGACATCAAGCACTGTATCCCCTTTTTGGATTTCTACTGATTTTTTCTTACTTTCCTTTTCCGTTTTCAAAATCAAAGTCACCTGACCTTGAACCTTAGACTGATGATTGTTTGTGCTACTAGTAAGTTTAGCTGCCTCATTTTTTCCACAGGCTGCTAGGGTAACAAGTGATAAGGCAAGAAAGAGATAAGTTAATAATTTTTTCATTTCAAAAACCTCCTAAAAATAGACTGGATGAATGGATAAAATAGAAGCGTCGATACTGCATGATAGGTGTCGTAAAGTAGACCAGAAATAACAAAGGTAATCCCACTTTTAAATAGAAGACCATACCCATAATCAAGGAGAACCCCATAGAAAAAGGACAAAAAAGTTACCAAAGCAATCTGCCAGACAAGTGATAACCTAGGTGCAATCAAACTCCAAAGAGCCATTAAGACGCCGAAGGCCAGAATCTGATTAAAGACCCAGGGACCAAAACCAAAGATGAATCCTGAGATGGCCATGGTTAAAGCCATAATCAATAGACCATCTACCAAACCCAAATAAAGAACAGCCACAAAAAACATAGCTGTAATAGGCTGAATATTTGGCAATCCTATAAATGCTGACCGTAATCCTACTGCCAGAGCTGACAGAATAGCTATCCGAGCCATTCGTTGAATCGTTAGTTTCATATATCTATTATGCCAGAAATAAAGAAATATGACTAGTTTTTAAAAATAAAAACTAAAGATTTCTTGAAATACAGAGTGAGATCATACAAATTGTAGAAAATAATGTTCCTTGTTGCCTCTCCCAAATATCAAACAGTTTGAGCAGGCTGAATATTTGATATAAAAAGTGTACTCTCATTCACTATCCTCTGTCATCTTGATAACACTAAATAATTAAGTTATGTTAATTATAAAAGTTAACTTGACTTAATTATTATTTTAAAGTATATTAAACTTAAGGAGGCAACTAATGATCCAAATCGAAAATATTAATGTGTCTTACCAACAGACATTGGCTCTAGATAATATCACCTTAAACCTAGACGGACCAAGTATCACCGGAATTATTGGTCCTAATGGTGCTGGCAAATCAACCCTAATTAAAGCACTTATTGGTATTATCCCTCACTCCGGGCAATTCCTATTCAATAAACAGCCTATTCGTCAGCAATTAAATCGTCTTTCCTATGTTGCACAAAAGGCGGAAATTGATTTTAACTTTCCAATTACTGTCAAAGAGTGCGTCTCTCTAGGCCTCTATTCCAAAACCAAGTTCTTTAAACGTCTAACTAAAAGAGATTGGTCTAAGGTCACAAAAGCTTTAGCTCTACTCGGTTTAAATGATCTGGCCCATCGCCAGATAAGCCAATTATCAGGGGGCCAATTTCAACGGGTTCTGATTGCTCGTTGTCTTGTACAAGAGGCAGATGTCCTCCTATTAGATGAGCCCTTCGTTGGGATCGATTCTGTTAGTGAAGATATTATCATGAACACCTTGAGGGAACTTAAGAAACAAGGAAAGCTTATTCTCATTGTTCACCATGATTTGAGTAAGGTCCCTCATTATTTTGACCAAGTCATCCTCCTCAATCGTAAATTGATTGCTAGCGGGCCTACTAATCTTATTTTTAATGAGGATAATCTCCGTAAAACCTACGGTAACAGTTTATTTTATAAAGGAGATGCAAATGTTTTCTGAATTTATTGATGGTTTGCTAAATTTCCACTTCTTGCAGAACGCCCTTATAACGGCTTTAGTTATTGGAATTGTCGGGGGGGCTGTTGGTTGTTTTATTATTCTAAGAGGTATGTCACTAATGGGTGATGCGATTTCACATGCGGTTTTACCTGGCGTAGCCATTTCCTTTATCTTAGGTATCAATTTTTTCATAGGAGCCATCGTCTTCGGTCTTTTAGCTTCTACAATAATTACCTATATCAAAAGCAATTCCATTATTAAGAGTGACACAGCAATCGGTATTACCTTTTCAAGCTTTCTAGCTCTTGGCATTATTCTCATAGGTGTCGCAAATAGTTCCACAGATCTCTTTCATATTCTCTTTGGAAATATTCTAGCTGTACAAGACTTGGATATGTGGATAACGATTGCCGTTGCCCTTCTCGTACTAACAACAATAAAAATTTTCTTTCGTCCTCTACTCCTGACATCCTTTGATCCAATCTTAGCTAAGTCTATTGGAGTTAGAGTCACCTTCTACCATTACTTACTTATGGTTATTCTCACCTTGGTTGCTGTGACTGCTATGCAAAGTGTTGGCACTATTCTTATTGTGGCTCTTTTAATCACACCGGCTGCTACCGCCTACTTATATGCTAATAGTCTTAAAACCATGATTCTCCTCTCATCAGTTTTTGGGGCCCTAGCCTCTGTTCTAGGTCTTTTTATAGGCTATAGTTTTAACATTGCGGCCGGTTCAAGCATTGTGTTAACATCTGCCCTTCTCTTTCTCATCAGCTTTTTCATCGTCCCTAAACAGAGTGGCATGAATAAGACTTATCAACAATAAAATAAAAGGATGAAAATAATATGAAAAAAATACTATCTATGAAAAAAATACTATCAACAATGGCACTATTACTTTTAGCGGTAGTTGCTTTAGCAGCGTGTAATAATAAACAAGACAGTAGCAAAGATAAATTACGAGTTGTTACGACTAATTCCATTATTGCCGATATCACCAAAAATATTGCTGGAGATAAAATCACTCTCCACAGTATTGTCCCGGTTGGTAAGGACCCTCACGAATATGAACCTCTTCCTGATGATGTAAAGAAGACGTCACAAGCTGACTTGATTTTTTATAACGGTATCAATTTAGAAACTGGTGGGAATGCCTGGTTTACTAAGTTGGTCAAGAATGCCCATAAGACAGAAAACAAAGATTATTTTGCAGTTAGTGATGGTGTTGAGGTGATTTACCTTGAAGGTCAGTCAGAAAAAGGTAAGGAGGATCCCCACGCTTGGCTTAATCTGGAAAATGGGATTATTTATGCACAAAATATTGCTAAGCAACTCATCGCTAAGGACCCAAAAAACAAGACCTATTACGAAAAGAATCTAAAAACCTATACTAACAAGCTTAGTAAACTGGACCAAGAAGCTAAAGAGACCTTTAACAACATTCCCGATGAAAAAAAACTAATTGTCACTAGTGAAGGATGTTTCAAATACTTCTCTAAAGCCTATGGAGTACCATCTGCCTACATATGGGAAATCAATACTGAAGAAGAAGGTACACCAGACCAAATCAAAACGCTTGTGGAAAAACTCCGTCAAACCAAGGTGCCAGCACTCTTTGTCGAATCTAGTGTCGATGACCGCCCTATGAAAACAGTCGCTAAGGATACCAATATTCCTATTTATGCAAAAATTTTTACAGATTCTATTGCTGAAAAAGGGCAAAACGGTGATAGCTACTACAACATGATGAAATATAATCTGGATAAAATCACCCAAGGCTTGAATCAGTAAAAATCTTATCTAAGAAATATTCTGTATTCTTATGATAAATCTGTTATACTAAGGTGAGACTATTTTCAAAGGAAGAGAAATGACACCTAACAAAGAAGACTACCTCAAATGTATCTATGAGATTGGTACTGAAGAAAGCAAAATAAGCAATAAGGAAATCGCAAACCGTATGCAGGTGTCTCCACCTGCTGTGACGGAAATGATTAAGAAATTGATTTCTGAAGACCTCATCATCAAAGACAAAGTCAAGGGCTATCTTCTAACGAAAACTGGTAAAATCAATGTTGCTGAACTCTATCGGAAACATCGCCTCATCGAAGTCTTTTTGGTGGACCACTTGCAATATACTTGTGACCTAATTCATCAAGAGGCTGAAATTTTAGAGCATACTGTCTCTGAACACTTTATCAATGCCCTTGACCGCCTACTCAATTACCCCCAAACCTGTCCACACGGTGGGCGAATCCCCAAGTCAGGCCAGCTCATAGAGGAAATCTACAACCAGACTTTTACACAAGACCTAACTCCTGGAGACTATGTACTTCGTCGAGTTCAGGATCAAATTGATTTACTCCATTATTTGGAAACTGTCGGTCTTAAAATTGGAGTAACTTTTACCTTGAAAGGCTTTGACCCTTTTACACAACTCTACCGCCTGAATATTGATGGAAAAGAAATTCAAATTCCAGAAACTGTTGCTAGCAACCTTTATATTGAATCAAACTAAAAAAGCGAGGCTGATAAACACCCTTAGAAGTGTCATCAGTCTCACTTTTTTTACATTTGTTTCAAGCGTTCCACCCGTTCTGAAATTGGTGGGTGCGTATAAAAGAGCTTCTGCAAACCAGATTCCTTTTTAGGATCGTTGATATAGAGAGCTGCGCTAGCATCATCTACGTGATGTTGCATCGGTTCACTATGATCAAGTTTAAGCAGAGCATTAATCATACCTTGTGGGTTACGTGTCAATTCGACGCTAGAAGCATCAGCTAGAAATTCACGCTGACGTGAAATAGCCAACTGAACCAGGGTAGCTGCCAAAGGCGCCAAAATAATGGCAATCAAGGAAATAATGAGAAGAATAATTTCCAAACCGCTACTTCCATTACGGTCATCATCATTTCTACGACGGCCTCCACCCCAGAACATCATATTACGAGCCATCCCAGCTAGCATGGTAATGGCAGATGCTAAGGCAACTGCTATGGTAGAGATTCGGATATCGTAGTTGCGAATATGACTCACTTCATGTCCGATAACCCCTTCAAGCTCCTCACGATTCATAACTGCAAGAAGACCGGTTGTAGCAGCTACTGCAGCATTCTTAGGGCTTGATCCAGTCGCAAAAGCATTCATAGAAGGATCATTGACAATAAAGACACGTGGCATTGGGATTTGTGCTACCATAGCCATATCCTCAACCACATGATAAAGGTTTGGAGCGGTTTGTTCATCAACCTCTCGTGCACCATTCATAGCCATAACGACATTGGTTGATTGGAAAATCATGGTAACGGCATAGATAAAACCGATAACTAGAGCAAGAATCAAACCACCGAAGCCTGAACCTAACCAAAGATAGCCGACACCATAACCAACAAGGCCCAACAAGAGGAAAAAGACCAGGAGCAAAAGCCAAGTCTTTCTCTTATTTCGAGCAATCTGATCAAATAACATATTAGTTACCTAGTCCACTGAAATCAACCTTAGGAACAGCTTTTTCTTCTTCTGGTGTTTCAAGGAATTCAGCAGCCTTAAAGCCAAACATCTTAGCAATAACATTGCTTGGGAATGTTTCCAATTTCACATTGTAGTTACTTGTCACACTGTTATAAAGTTGACGTGAATAGGCAATTTTGTTTTCAGTGTTCGTCAACTCTTCTTGAAGCTGGCTGAAGTTTGCACTAGCCTTAAGGTCAGGGTAACTTTCAGCTACCGCAAAGATTCCAGAAACCTGGCGTGTCAATTCATCACTAGCACGCATCGCTTCTGCTGGCGAAGTCGCCGCTGCTACTTGATTACGAAGTTCTGCTACTTTTTCAAGCGTTGAACCTTCGTATTTTGCATAACCTTTAACAGTTTCAATCAAGTTAGGAAGAAGGTCATTACGACGTTTCAATTGAACATCAATTTGACTCCATGCCTCCTTAGTCTGCATACGGCTTTTAACCAAGCCGTTATAACTTGCAATAACAAAAATTACAAGAACAACGATAATGGCAATAATAATCCAAATCATATTTCTATTCCTTTCTTGTACTGAAAAAGAGTCAATTAACCTCTCTTTCAAGTATCTTTGATAGTCTCAGTATATCAAATTTTCAGATGAAAGTGGTAAAATCTGAGTCGTTTTACAAAAAAACTGGACAAGATGTCCAGCTTTTGTATTACTCTTTAGACGTGTGTCGTTTACCTTGGGCTAGGGCATCTGCCTCTGTCATTGTAACGACATTTGCTTTGTTGGTATTGCTAGGCATACTGTTGATGTCATACCAATAAACATCTGCTGTTCCATGACGCGCCACATAAACTGTTCGACTTTCTTCTTGTGAAGGTTGCACAGGCTCTGGCTCAGAACTTGGTTGTTCAGTCACCTGTGAACTCTCAGAACTAGGCTCAGATGGCGCTTCAGTAAATTCAGTAACCGTATTTGTCGCTGTCCCATCTGCATAATTGATTTTTGCATTTGGTGATTGGTTATCCAAGATAACATGCGTAACTCCCTGACTGTCAAGAGTCTCCTTATCTCCACCAAGTTTAATTTCCAAGAGATTTCCAGAACCATCAATACCAACATACTGAAGTTCTACTTGACGAGGCAACAACTCATCTCCACTGTAGATAGCTGTTACCTTATAGTCTAACCAATAGTTAGGGTGGAGTGCTAGCCAGTTATCCAAGCGATTCTCGTAATAAAGCATACCTGACTGATTACCTTCGTCGGTTCCTTTATAATTTCCAGAATTCAACCAGGCAGTCATAGGCACTAAATTCTTGCCCTCGTCATTGACACCAGAAAACTGATAGCCAATCAAATGCCCTCGATTCATTAGCCAAGATTTTGATTTACCGTCACCATAATAAAACTTATAGTTATGCCATCCTACAGGATCATATTTTATTTTACCGGGACGCTTATTCTTCGGCTCGTCCTTATCTTGTAACTGTATATGAGCACTGTGGGCACGTCCTAACTGGTCCTTCTCCTCCATGACAAACTGCTTTTGACCATTAAAAGTCAAGATACCATTGTTCTCATCCGCTTGAACCACTTGAGAGCTCACAGCCGAAGATTGTTTGCTAGTATCAAATGAAAATCCGAATCCTAAAGTAAATACTAAAACAAGAAGAGCAAATAAACGAATCCTACTATTTCTTTTTTCTTTCATCACTTAACTCCTTAATTTTTCTTATCACTTTAATTATACAGGACCAAATCAAAGTGGATGATTAAAAATAAAGAATAATGATATTAGGTATCTTAGAGCTTGCTTAAAAACAAAAACACCCAATTTAATGGATGTTTCTTACCTATTATTTACCTGCTTTTTTACCTTGTTTTGTAAGATAAACTGTAGATATACTTAGTGCTGCAGCAACTCCGACAAGAAGGAAGACCGTTGTCGTATTAGACTTACCTTTTTCTTTTGAAGTGCTAGCCTGGCTTTCAGAACTCTTGGCCACCTGTTTTGCCTCAGTTGCTTTATCAATACGGGCGACATTCTTAGGTGTGTCATCCTTCTTGCTTTCCGCCAATTCTGACAAATCACTGCTAATCTCTTTGGCAACACCTTCAGAGCTTGTAAGTGATGCCGCTTCTGAGGCTAATGTTTCAGAGGCCATAACCGCCATAACTTTACTTGCAATCACATCCACAGACTTCTCATTCAAAAGAGAATTAAAGCGAATAGCTTCTGAGGCGAGCTGACTGCTTGTTACAGAGATTTTTAGGTCATTGTTATAAGCGACCTGACTATTTGGGGAGATGCTGACAACTTCAGATGTACGTGCTGTTGTTGGAGCTTCAGAAACATTGACATCGACCTGACTTGTTGAACCTTTTTCAATAACTTCTGAAGAAACCTCGCTAATCGGATCCTTTTGTGTACTTTCTGAAGTTGGAGATTTCTCTGGGCTGTCAGAAGTAATTGCTACGTCAACCTGACTAGTAGATGAAGCTACTGAAGTTTCCTCATTCTTTGGTGACTCAGAGGCTGGAGCAGTTGAGCTTCCCTCACTCTTTGGTGTTTCTGATGCTGAAGTTTCGGAAGCCACTTCACTTGTTGAGGATTCAGAAACTGGAGTGCTTGAACTTTCCTCACTCTTTGGTGTTTCTGATGCTGATGTCTCGGAAATTACTTCACTTGTTGATGCTTCGGAAACCGGAGTGCTTGAACTTGCCTCACTATTTGGTGTTTCTGATGCTGAAGTTTCAGAAACTACTTCACTAGTTGATGTCTCAGAAACTGGAGTGCTTGAACCTGCCTCACTCTTTGGTGTTTCTGAAACTGAAGACTCTGAGATCACTTCACTGTTAGAAGTCTCGGAAACTGGGGCGCTTGAGCTTGCTTCACTCTTTGGTGTTTCTGATGCTGAAGTTTCGGAAACTACTTCACTGTTTGATGTCTCGGAAATTGAAGTACTTGAGTTTTCTTCACTCTTTGGTGTTTCTGAAACTGGAGTGCTTGAACTTTCCTCACTCTTTGGTGTTTCTGATGTTGAAGTCTCAGAAACTACTTCACTAGTTGATGCTTCGGAAACTGGAGTGCTTGAACCTGCCTCACTCTT